>JAGRAT010000268.1 GCA_020434495.1 Bdellovibrionales bacterium
CTGGTAAGAGCTTCATACCCCTCTGGAATCTGAATCGCTGCCTCTTCTTTGACCTTCTGTTCTGCAATCTGAGATTCAATTCTCGCAACCTGCTCTCCTTTGGCATTCCTGAGAAGTGACTCAAGGACGATACGTTGCGATGTGGCATCTCTTCTTGCATGAAGCGCGCTCACGAGATCTTCCGGGAGGCTCTCTTCTAAAGAGCGTAATTCTGTCTCTAGCTCATCTCCTAGCCGAACAAGACCAATTGGCAACAACGCCTCTACCGCAAGCTTGTCATCACCATCACCTTGAATATCTCGTCTCACCTGATGCGCTGCCGCAACTATGAGATTCCCTTCGAGCTCTGCTAGCAGCCAGTCTCTTTGCTGACCGCGCAAATTCGTGCGGAGGTAGCTTTCAACAGTTACTCCCTCTCCGTGCGCCCCAGCCATAACAGCATCAAGCTCTGCGACTCGCTCTTTCCAGGCTGCGGCGACAGTCGAGTGCCTTTCGTCTGTGAAAATCGATCCCTCAGCGATGGCAAGACGGCATCGTTGGGCAAGTACACCTCTTTCAACAAACCGTTCAAACTGCTCAATCATCTGAGCATTAACTGCCCCAGATTCAGGATTAATAGTGAGGAGCTCGAGAATATGTCTGGCAGCCTCTCCTTCCCCCGACGCCTCTACATCCACTCCGAATACGGTCTTTGCGAAACTCGTGAAGCTCGAATTTTCGCCTTGAAAACCTTCAATCATCTCGGAGATATTGGAGATAGCAGTTGAGAGTTCTGCAACCTGAGCTGGATCTCCGTTATGTTCAAGGAGAACTCTTCGACGCTGTTCCAAAGCAAGGCTTTGGTTCTCCAGTTGCGAAACATAAAATTGCCGCAGAAGGTCACCGCTTATGACCTCTCCGTCAACAACGAGCTCTCCCTTCTCATTCAGTGTGCCATTCAGTTTTCCGTCATCTGAAAAGGTCACTTCAAGGTTGAGCACTTCCTCCAAAAAACGATCTCTTTCTCTACGAATTAACCGAGCGGCTTCTACGGGATCGTCTTGAATTGCTTGTTGAAATTGTAGCCGCCACGCCTGGTCAGGACTACTTCCTTCGAGGAATATCGCTTCAGTTGCATCAGGCGTATCGAGTTCCTGAGTCAGTAGAGTCTCTCGTGTGAGCTCTCCATCACCAAGGTTGCTATCAAACGAAGTCCAAAACTTTCCTTGCAATTCCTCTATTCTTGACTGGAGAGCGACGCTCCTGTGCACTTCGGCTTGAGAGGCCTCTCGGAGATTATGGGCTGACATTCGAAGGCGTCTCGCTTCCTCGGCATTTCCAGCAGCCTCCTCCTGGTCTGCTCGCTTTTCACTTGTCGCCGCTTCTTCCGCAAGTAAACGACGAGCTTCTTCCTCTAACTGTTGAGTGATACGCCGAGAAGCTGATTGAACGCCGGCATCCTCTCCAAACCACTGCTGAACGGATTGGAGAATCGCAAGTTGATCTGCATAAAGATGATCACCTCGCATCTCGGCAAAAGCGCGAGCGGCGTCATCACCCTCCACCTCACCTCGCAAATGATGTCTGAGACTTACGTGATAGCGCATCGCATAGAGATCAATGGCTAAGAATCTCTGCTCGTCAGTGAGATTTCGTAGGGTTGTGCAGATCTTACTTTCATCTGTCCCAAACCACGCATTCCATCCCTCTTTCATGGCCGCGTGGAGGTCATACACCCCTTGTTGGGCAGCACGAAAATCGGTTCGTGCTTGGGCCGCGATACCAGGACGATTGCTATTACGCCAATCAATCAAACGTGATTGATTTTCAGGAGCAAGAAGAGCCAAAGCTTCAACCGGAGGATACGTTGAAGAAGCTAGGCGATGTGCGGTTCGAAGTTGAGAATCTTGTAGGTGCTCGCCAAGTGCTGCTAATCGTTCAAGCTGTTGCGCATTGAACATCAGAGCGCGCATCATCTCTTGCTCGTGTGCTAACCTAAATTGCGCCGTCTCCTTTTCCCGAACTTCTTTGGCAAAGAAGGAATCTAAAAACGTCTCGAACTCCGCCCTTCTCGCTACCGCTTTCTTGAGCGCCTCTGGATCATACTCAATCGTTGCCGCAGAAGTCATTCCGTGCTCACGAACGGTTCCCGCTTGAAGCCGAGCCTCAGTAGCAGCATATCTCGTAAGTCGCTGAATGCTGTAGTAGTGGATTGATTCTATTATCTGCGGAGAGAACGGAGACTCCTCCCCCTCCTTCGGATTCTGAATTCTTGCAGCAAGCTCTTTTAGTATAGTTGCTTCATTGAAAACACGCCGTTCAGCTCCACTTCGAGGGTCTCCTGGAAGAACGACTTCATCGCTCGTAATAAGGTCCGTTCTGAGCTCGTCGGCGAAAGATCGCCCATAGAGCTTCTCGTGTTCTGCGAGAATCTCCCTTGCATTTTCCTTTTGGAGGATCTCAAGAATTGCTGGAAGCGGGTCTTGGCTCTGTAGAGCTTGTCGCAACGCAATCGCATCCATCGTGATTTGATTCGCCGATTCGATATTCGAGAGAAGAGTATCCGTATCTGCCCGTGTGAAATGAGCAGAAAGATCCAATGGCTTTTCATGCTGCGGATCTTCTGGTGCGTAGCGATAGCTTACTGCATAGAGCGAGCGATTTTCCCAGTTTTCGTAAAATTGAGATCTCAGACGGGACTCAAGAGAGGTCCCGTTCGTCACATCACGAAAACACGCTTCAAGCGCTTTAATCTCGGTCTTGTTTAGCCCCCACGATCGCTGTTGCCACCGATTTCCGGTAAGCTCTTCAAATTTTGATTCGTTCCAGGCAGCTCCGTTGGTGATGACCCGACAGAACTTGTTGTAGTTCCAAAAGCTATCGCCAAAGGAGTTGTAGAGATCCCTCGCTTTCTCGTGCATCCGAGCCCAGAGTTCGTTGTAATGTTCGGCCGAGCTTTGGTAGTGAGCGATGAGACTATCGTAGAGCGCCCCTTCCTGAATCCCCATTGAGACCTTAAGGTACTGCTCGACCTCTTCAAGATTTCTCTGTTGCTGGGCAGCTGAAATACCATCCACCCCCTGGGACATCCGGTTATTTCGGGCCATACGCCATACATTTCGAGAAATGTGCTCGTGACGTTCAGCAAAGAACGCCTCGGAGTAGGCGACGTCAATAAGGAGTGTTGTGATTCCTTGCCCGTTATCAAGAGTACGAGCAGCCTCCTCTAACTCCTTTCGTTCGCGTGCATATATATCTCTCCAACTTCCAGAGCCAGCAGCATCCTCAGCTGCCTCTCCCGCCAACGTTTTTGCCTCATGTGCAAGGACTGTTCGAAGGGCCGATTGATTCAGCTCCTCCTGCCGCATAACGTTCTGGTAGAGCGCATTTCGCGCTCGAGTTACCTCCGCTGGAATATTATCTCGGTCTTCAGTACTGCCGATGTTAAACTGCGTGAGCTGAAGCTGATCAAGTCTCAGTTCACGACCGAATAGCGCCTTATAACGTTCACCAACCTGCGAAGCAGTTCCTTCCGCTCTTGCCTGTTGATAGACGGCAAGCACATCTACAAAACTGTGGTAGTAATCATTTTCAGACAATCGAATCGTTGCAGCATGTTTTGCGATTCGGTCATTGTCAATAACCGCTTGGAAGTAAGCGGAAACCCCCTCCTCCTGCATTCGTGGAACCTGAAGGAGCGATTGGATCACGTTGGTGCGAAGCTCCTTGTCCATCAACTCCAAAGTTCGCGCACGGAGTTCCGGAGGGACCTGCTCAAATCTCCTCGCGTACTCAAGAAGGATCTCTCGCTGAGAGTCTCCGAGATCTTCACGGTGAATCTGATAGAGCTCAATAGCATACTTCATCGCCTCGTCATTCGTGCGAAGGCCGTGGAGTTCTGCAGCTGCAATCCGGGTTTTCCTATCGTGCAAAAATGCGAGCGGGGCCGCACCGGCATCGCCAAAGATGCGTTCGTAAGCGCGAAGGACATCACCATTCTCCCGAGAGAGGAGAGCGACATAGTCATCGACTACCTGAAATCCCTGCTCGCGCACTTCAGGCGACCATTCGCGGCTTCCTGTAGTTGGATGGACTCCGTACTGACGTAAAGTCCCAAGGTGTTCCAACCCGATTCCAACGATTCTCGCTTGCATCGCGGCGAGCACCTGCTCATCACGAGTGACGACGCCAGTAAGTATTTGGTATGCCATGCCGGGATCGCCAAAGACCTGAGTCATGCTCACACCAAAGTCTCGTCCAGTTTGCTGCTGAAACATTTCAGCAACAATTGGCGCAGTCTCCCCATCCAAGCGGAGCAAGAGCTGAAGTACCTCCGCCTGGTTTTCCCATCCGTAGGTCGTTGCTCGGGCAAGTCCCTCGGTAATCTCGATGATTGGCAGGACTTCGTTGACGACATCTTTTCGAATAACTTCCTTAAATCGATCCGTTTCGGCTATAAAAAATGACTCCAGCTCGGGGAATTCTTTGGTAAGAGCAGCTCCCTGAGTCAGCAAATCCTGTCGAGCCGAACACGGTTGCTCTCGATACTCAGCGAGAAGTTCCTCCTGAGCCACTTTCTGGGTGAGTGGCGTCAACTCTCGCTCTGCAGCGGCGAGGAAGATCGCTCGTGCTGCATTTTGTGCCTCTTCCGTAGTAACGATGCTCGGCACAGTCTGCTCAAGAACGGTGGCAAGCTGTTCAAGGAAGGACTCCTGTCCTTCGCCTGCCATCAGCACTAGCCAGTTCGTCTGTTGCGGAATCGCGCCTCGAATCCTTCTCGTTATAAGATTCGGATCAGAAAGAAGAGTTGGATCAACCTGCAATTCTCGCTGAAGCTGTTCTGATACATACCGAAATTGCTCGAAATAGGGCTTTTTCTTGATCGTCTCGGCAAGTTGCTCTTCTCGCGAATCTCGCTCTTGCTCCCTAAGAAATTCCGTCTTCCAATGGAGCTCTTCTCCGGACAACTCAACTTTATGAGCATCGAAGAGCTCGAAGAGGGTCTCTTCAATTCGCCTCGTATCAACCTGTGCGAGGTCTCCGTTCGCAAGTGCTAAG
>JAGRAT010000026.1 GCA_020434495.1 Bdellovibrionales bacterium
ACTAGCCGCTAAAAACAGGCAAAAGCCCAGCAGCTTTTGACCGTGAGAACCGGGCATCTTCATTGGCGGCTAGTATATCAATAGAAATTAATTTCTATGGTGTACACGACGGCGATCCAGACGGAGCAATATAACAATTACCAATTCCCGTACCTAACGATTCACATTGGGTCAAAGGCACCGGATGAATGCTAGACGAGATGTCACCGTAAAACTGGTACTGTCCTTTCGAGTTCAAGCAGACACAACACCAGGAGGACGGCGAGTAGGTCTCTCCCTCTGTTGGTGAATGAGTCACTGTCTCTGAATGAGACTCTGTCGCTGGGCGAAAAACTTCCTCAACGAGCTCCTCTAAGTATCGATCACCATCCTCTCCACCTTCGGCAGAGCAGGGGTAATTCCCAACAATCAAGAAGGCACACACGAATACGATTGCAGTAAATTTTTTCACCCTCACCTCTCCTCGGGTTGAACCGATAAGCCACAAAATACCAATACTCTACAGGGATCGCCCCTTGTTATTATGGGCCGAAACCCTCAAGCTGTGCTCTGATCTACCGTCGTTTACCTCACATGAATAGCTTGAATCACCGATAATCCATCATACTGAGTAAACTGGCTAAAATTTAGCCCCAAATCCGAATTAGTTCCGCCTTCCTTCCAAACAACACTTATCGAAATCTCGGGTGAGAACTCTCCATTACTGTCACTCCTCTTCCCATCTTCGTCGAACCTCATCAATAGATCGTCTCCCAGCTGAACAGGACTATTTAAGGAATCAGTGCTCGGATTAACCTCGCCTCTGGTGGTGTACACACGGACCAATACTTCATCGCTACTAATTCTAAAAAAGTATACTGATAGCGTATGACTCGCCCCAAGATCATCAAAGGCATCCACCACTGTTTGTAGCTGACTCAAACGAGCTATTTCGCTGAAAGTTGATGGTGAGCCGGGAAGTGCTCCAACAGCTAAGGGAGGCAAATCAATATCTAGTCGCCCCACAACGGTAACTACCTGAGTAGCAGGAAGTGAGGAATCCTCAATGAATCTGGAGCTGATAAATCCAGTACTAGCAGCGAGTATCTGCAGATCCTTTCCACCCTCCGATGTGAGCACTAGAGGAATGCGAGTCCTCCAATTTAGCGACGAATCTACCTCTAGGATCACCATTCCTTGCCGAAGATCTTCAATTAAAAATGATCCATCAGTGGAGCTAGTCGCCGAATCTAGCAACTCATCATCTGAAGACCGAACATCGACTATCACTCCTCCCAACGGCTCTCCCGAACCGCCTATTACCCCACCCTTTATCTCGACTCCTCCAGTCCCGTTAGTTCCGCCGCCACATCCACCCACAAGGCAAAGCAATAGTATCGCTGCAAAGTAAGTTCTTAAATTCATAGTTCTCTCCTAGCAAATGATTCATTCCGAGGGATGCGTGTGCTCAAATGCAACAACGCGGACTGTGTTTACTCCAGGCTCATCAGAATCTTGATTGGAAAAATCCCTGTCATAGCTCTGCAAATAATCACTCACTTTTTTGTGAAATTTTGAGCCTTCCAGTAAGAGCCAATTTCGAATCTCCTCGACGTAGCAGTCAGGGATGTTATCGTACTCAGTTGCAAGATGGAGCCGCGACTCCAATTTCTGTTCAACATTTTTCTGAATTACTTGCATTAGTGCATCAGCATCACGAGCACCAAGTTCAAATGCCTTATCGAGATCTCGCTCAAGATACAATCGCGATTGAAGCTGAATCTTTCCGTCATTACGGAGCACTATTCCCGTTCGCTCGAGTTCGTTGAGGACTGTGTACGGATTAAGATCAACACTTACCGAACGAACAAGTTGCGCAAACTCACTAGTATTTCCTTCACATCCGAGAATTCGCGGTTTGTTGCTTCTTTTCTGTAAATACTCAGATTTTGTCTTCCAGGTTGTCACAACTTTCGTAGGAACGTCGTTAATTGGGATAGCTTCATCAAGTGAATCCAAATGGGCTCTTACAAACTTTCGCGGGATTCCCGAGATGGCACTTATCCTACTTAGCGATGGTTCTTCTCCAACTCTCCTTAACTCAGCAATGGCTTCCTTAACGAACTCCTTCTTTAGCTCGGCGACAATCTCCTGAATCCGAATTGCGCGCCGAATACAGAACCTGACCACAGGCCTCAGTACAGATTTAAGGAGAGTACCTCTTGAAAACGCTGACACAATTGCACCGAATCTTATTGGTGGGACATTATCCCACTATCAAGATTCGGTCAAGTTCGAAGCTCTAAGTGGAAGAGCGCCACACCAGAAGTCTTCACCACTCGAGCCTAAAGGGAGCAACGTGCTATAGCAGTTCTCAAAAGAACGATTCAGGCCGTAACGGCCTGACCCTATTAAGAAAGGAAAGCGTTCGGTTAGCGCTGTCCCTTCAGGTGAATGCTCTTTGTTGTCCCGCTGGGAGCTATAGCCTGCAATCAGAGACTTTGCCGAGCCACCTTCTTCCCGGCTTTTCAATTAGTTACACCAGTAACACTCCTCGTTTCCGCGGCCATTTCCACTTGGAATAGTCCTTGCTGGTTGCTCAACTCAACTTTACTTCATACTCGCGGAGACATTCAGGATGTTCATACGTTTTTCAATTCTACTTTTGGTTTCACTCTGCTTTTCAGGTTGTTCGGTCTTCATGGCCGCCTCTTCCCAGGAAGAAAAGGATCTCAGTAGCATCGTTGTCGGCATGGACCGCTCAGCAGCCGAAGCTGTTCTTGGCAATCCAATGTCAGTACTTCGGGATTCCAAGGGAGATATTGCTACCTATGTTTACGTTTCGCACGATGAACAAAGTTACGAGAGAGCTGCAACTTATGCCGTTCTTGATGGCATCACCCTTGGTTTGGCGGAGTTGGTAACGTTTCCAATAGAAGCACTTCAGGGTCGAAAGAATGAAGTGAAGGTTATTTATGATCGAAAGAACCAGGTGCGCTCAATTACTCATTTTCAACACGATGCTGTTGTAGAAAAGCCAGAAAAGACCCTTGGTTGGGATAAAGAACGAGAAGCATAATTTCTCTCGCTACGCCAAACAACTCTCTGCCAACACTCCGCCTCTGGGATGTCCTGGCATTGTTCATTGTCGGATCGCTTTCGGCTTAGTAAAATGGCTAACAGAGATCTCACTATCCAATGAGTCGAGATTGTGGGTCCTGTGACAAAGCGAGGTACGTTCCAACGGCTATAAAATCTGCGAGCAGCCCTCTTCCAACGTCTGGAGAATGCATATTGCGAAGCCTTATGTACGCTTCCTCAATATTCTGATTGAGATGAGGGAAGGGAGCTTCTTGTAAGGTATCTGCAACCAATTTGATAGAGGGAAATCCTCTCAGAAACTCCAGGTTATGCGCGAGAGAAGTCGCAGAGGTAGAATTTCTTGTCTCAGCCTCGTAATATTCACCCACTGTCGACGCATCCGCATGTCCAGGAACCTCTCTTTCCATATGACTCAGTTCATGTGCTAACGTTTTTAGCCCAATGATTGAGTTTACGTCCCGTCGAGAGGTCTTTGTGAGATAATCCTTTGCAGCTAGTAGAACTTGATCTGTTGTCATGGCCCGTTCTCGATCCGCCAAATGTTGAGCTACTACTATCGGCCCTAAAAACTCAATCATTCCCTGGTTTATTCGACCTCCGCGGCGATTTCGTTTACTGTCGCTCTGAGCTTGCTCTAAGTACCGATAGAGACCTGATGGATTTGCCTCAGCCCCCTCTGCTGCTACTGCCAGGGCTTGAAAGGCATCACCAATGTTTATTGCCGAAGCAACAAAATATTCTATTCGTAGGTGCCTTGATGCATCAAGCGAACGCCCTGTGCATCCTCCCTTATCGGGAAGAGGCTCAAGGGCACATGAAAGTTGTACAAGTCGACGGGTCTCTTCAGGGGTTCGCTCCAAGGATTCTCGAACAGTGAGTGTGTTGTAGAGCACATCATTTTCATCGAGTAGCTGAGTCTCGGCGTGAGGTTGCCCAAGTAGATGAGTAGAAAAGACACCTGCCGTATACAGCTTATCGACGAGAGGTTTCGCATCTGGATTGTATTGAAACATAAGCTCTTTGATCTGTTCGCCTCGCTCTGAGTCACGAACATCATGTCGAGAATTTAGCCGGTGAAGCGCATCGTATACATCGGCAAGAGCAACTATCCGTCCGAAGTACTCCAGTCGGGTTCTACTTCCAGGGGAATAGTCATGTGAGGGTTCAGGAACGACCGAAGGGTATCCATGTGGTTGAAAACGGTGATGATGAACAAGTATATCAGCCGAGTAGTCGAATCGTCCTCTGACCAACTCATATCCTCTAAGAACATGAGGAGCCATCGCCTCTGAATCTTCCCGTGTCCATCCTTCCGTCTTTCCAAGAAGATCTACAGGAACACTTGCTTTCCCAGCATCATGTAAGCTGCCAGGCATAAAGAGTGCTCGAGGATCTTCTCTTAAGAACTCTCCGATCTTTCCAGCAAGAAGTCCTACCCGTAGGCAGTGTTCATATGTTGGGAAATGCTTTTCTCTAAGCGGAGCGAGAATGCTTTCCATCCCCGCGATATCGGCCGCTCGAATATCATAGTCCTGAGCGGCGATTCGAAAGCGATCCGTTACCGAAACTGAAGGATGCACATAGAGCGCGTACTCAGATTTGGGCTCCTCTCGAGCCGGTACGGGATGTCGATATGGACCCACAATTTCTCTCTTCAGTAGAGCGATCAGGTTTACACTGAGGTTCCTGCGAAGCAAGCGTTCGTGGAGCAAATTCTCCGGTGGCCCCAACAATCCTTTGATTTTTCCAAGTGCCCCGGAAAAATGATTTTCAACCGAACTACAGAATTTAAAGGAACTTTGTGTAGAAGGTGCTGAAATCCAAAGGAATCAAACTGTCGCGCGTGAGGGGAGAGTCCCCATCATCGTATTCCTCACACTTTTCAACGAATCTCAATCTGCGAAAAGAAGTTCCGGATTTCGGCTCAAATCTTTCACGATATTCTTCTGATGCGCCTCTAAAGTTCCACCGCCTATCTCTAGAAGCTTTGCATCCCTCCAGAGTCGCTCAACGACATACTCACCGACGTATCCGTATCCTCCAAGAACCTGAATTGCGCGATCCGCGATTCGCTTACCGACAGGCGCTGCAAAGAGCTTCACTCCATCAGAATCAATTCGGTTACCGGCCTTTGAAAGATCTAAGCCGCGAGCAAAGTCATAAGTATACGCTTGGGCAGCCCGATACTCTGCATAACTATCACCAATGTACTGTTGAATCTGACCGAAGTCGGAGAGCGGCTTTCCAAAAGCTTTTCGTTCTTGGGCATAGCGAACCATAACTTCAAGGGAGCGCCTTGCTATTCCCAAACTCATCGCCGCCAGTCCAAGACGTTCAATCTCTAGATTCCGCATCATATGAATAAGGGCATCCCCTTGTTTCCCGACCAAAGAGTCCTTCGGCAGATGGCAGTTATCAAACAAAAGCTCTGCCGTATTCGACGCTCGCATTCCAAGCTTTTCCTTTATTCGCTGCCCGACAGAGAATCCTGCAGTACCCCCTTCAACGATAAAACTTGAGAGCTCAACCCTTCCGTCTTTCCGGGTTCCCGACTTTGCATAGAAGAAGAGGACATCACACGGGGTGCGGTCGTCGTCGAGAGTCCCGTTTGTAATCCACATCTTCCTGCCGTTAACGATGTAACCGTCCTCCCCTTGCTGTGCAGTGGTTTTCATTCCCAACACATCAGTTCCAGCGTCAGGTTCAGACATCGCCATCGCACCGATCCACTCTCCGCTACAGAGCTTTGGTAAATACCTTGCCTTTTGAGACTCACTTCCATTGACGCTAATATTGTTTACGCAAAGAAGAGTATGTGCGAGGTAAGCAAGACAAAATCCTGGATCAGAAGCAGAAAGTTCTTCGTGTGCCAATACAATAGCTAAGGGTGACAGCTCCGAACCGCCGTACTGCTCCGAAACCGAGGCTCCTAGCAATCCAAGATCTCCCAATTTTCGAAACAACGGCACATTGAACTGTTCCGTCGAGTCGAACTGCCCGGCCTGTGGCTCAACTTCTTTTCGAGCGAAATCGCGAACCGTTTGCCGAAGCATCTGCTCTTCATCAGTAAGCTTCATAAGGGTTTCTCCTTGGAATACTTGGGGGACGAATCGATAAGTTACCATGCGGAATTTCGCCGGTCGAGAACGAGTTACCGCGCGGCACTTTTTAAGGTTATTCAACCGGAAGGATTGTCTTTCGCTCCTCTCTGAGCTTTTTACGAAGCGAGCCCAATCGGGTGGCGGGGCCCTCTGAGAGCTCGATAAAAAAGTCGATCATCCTCGACATAAAAACTTCACGACCACCATCCCAAAACGTCCTGACGAGTTCACTCACCATTTTGAGATCTTGAAAATACCGGTCGAGGTCTCCCTGCGCAGAGGGATTCCTCAAAGCTTGCCTTCTTGCTCGAGCTACCTTATTCAAGGTCGCAGCCATCAGCGCTGAGAACGCTTCGTTACGATCACTGGCGTTTAAAATTGTGTCAGAGAAAGCTTGTCCGAGAGTGGCCTGGAGGATGGCATAATCGATCATCTCTGTCGTAACTGGCTTGGTGATAAAGCCCCGAGTCCCCCGTTGAAGGTGACAAAAGATCTCATCGACCTCTGGATTCTCACAAACTGCGATACAGAAGTGATTTAAATCAATACTAAAGACGCTATCGAGAAAACTGAGGACATCAACGGTTTTGCTACGAGCGGCGTAGAATACGTGACTAAAGGTGTCCTCTTCTAACCGCATTAGTCCAAGCGAGTGGTCACTTACACAGTATACGCTGCCATATCCGAGCGATTGAACAGCATTCCGAATAACTTGTCGAAGCTCCTGCTCTGGCTCAATAACGAGAATTCGAATAGCTTGACGCTCCTTGAAGGAGAGCGAATAACCAAGCTCTTCAGCTTGCCATTTCCCGATTTCGGACTTCGCCATCGTGTTCCCTATCATTCTCCCGCTGGTAGAAGACGACTCATCCACTATTCCTCGGCTCGAATTCGAGAAAACCTTAGGGGTCTAAGAAATTTTGTGAGGATTCTTCCCAAATGTGGCAGGGAATCTACGAGAACCATAGAATGCAGCTATTAAGAGATAGCTCGATCACGACGATGAGTCCGTTATGAACCAAAGGGCTCCCATGAAAGTTCTTATTGTAGAAGATGATCCAACAACCGCTCATCTGATGAAGTACGTGGTGGGGAAGCACGCCGAGTATGAGCACGCCGAGAACGGTCAAGAGGCGTATGACGAGTTTTGCAACGCGTTTGAGCGCGGTGAGCCATTTGACCTCATATTCCTGGATATCATGATGCCGATAGCTGACGGGCAAGAAGTGCTACAAGCCATTAGAGAGTTTGAAGAGGAACAGGAAATTGTACAGAGCCAAGGGGTAAAAGTGGTAATGACCACTTGCGTATCAGACAACAAAGAGGTGTATCAGGCGCTTGCCGCTGGGGCCTTGGACTATCTCACCAAGCCGGTAAAAAAACAGAAGCTGGAACAGATTTTAGAGAGCGTGGGAAAAGAACTTGAAACTGGAGGACACCAAACGGAGCCCTCCAATCTCAATTAAACAAACCTACAATTTAAGCGGCTTGCTGGGCTGGATATGTGTTTTGGAAGTCACGATCCATAACAGTCTTACGACCATCCTTTTTAGCGTTCTCTACAGCTTCCTGACACAACGCTTGGATAATCTCTGTAAGACGGGCAGGAACGTTTCCAGATGTATTCATGCCAGCAGTATCTTTGATGTAGTTCTTTAGCTTCGATACTACAACGAGTACTTCCTTATCACTCATGAGTTTGCCTCCGTGGTTCTCGGTTACGGTTGAGAGATGTACCTAACCGAGCAGACAAAAGAAATAGCCTCGAGCGAACCATCTGAAATCATTGATAAAAATTAATGGCAGAGGCCTCTATTGTCGCTCATTTGGTCCTGAGCGGCACGTTTATGGCTTTTGAAGAGAAAAGCCTATACTCAGAAGCGATGACGAAACGATCTATTGCGATATACAACTACGCCGCTGTGCATTCAGGAGGGGATTCTTCGTCGATCTGTTCACTCCTGGGAAGAGGACAACCACCGTTTACTCCTTTACACCCCATAGACCATAAAGCTTTGGTTGGAAGGATTTCAGGACTCGACGAGGACGCCCTTGCTCGTTACACCGATTCTTTAAAACTGCTCCAACGGCAGGACCGGGTAGTCCGGCTTGGGTGTTACGTTGCTCAGCAGACTCTCAGTGCCCTGTCGCCCACCTTGCTCACGAAAAACAGATCCGTTTTTGCTGGCACTTCTCGAGGAGCAACCAGTACGATTGAAGAGAGCTATGAGAAATTCCTCTCTCTCGGTAAGGTTCCAGTTCATACCTCACCTGCGACTACATTTGGATGCCTCGCCTCTTCCATTGCCCAGCTTAATGATATTACGGAGGACGCCTCTGACTTTTCTGCGACCTGCACCTCAGGATTAGCTGCACTGAGAAGTGGATATCTTGCCGTTCAGTCGGGTTCGTCAAACGGATCCCTTATAGTCGGAAGTGAGGCTCCACTTACCCGGTTCACCCTCGCGCAGATGGAGGCACTTGGAGTTACTGCCTCTAACTGGGAGCTCCCCTTCCCCTGCATGCCCCTTTCCTCTTTTCAGACATCAGGGACAGGCATGGTGCTTGGCGAAGGGGCTGCGGCCGTCTTTCTCGCCCCCCTGGAATGCAGCTCAAACGAAATGAAGCCGAAAGCCCTACTCAGCGCAGTTGAGAGCACCACAGAACCTATTACCTCCCCAACCGGGATCTCCGACCAAGGGAAGGGAATTGGTAGAGCAATGGAGCTCACCATTAACGCCGCAGGCGGTGTTCGACCAGAGCTCATCTTGGCTCATGCGCCGGGCACACGCCTTGGAGACCAGTCCGAGTTAAACGCCATTAAACGGCTTTTCGGGATGGAGGCTCCTCCGGTGTACTCCGCCAAATGGGCATTGGGTCACACCTTTGGGGCAGCAGGACTGCTCTCAGCAGCTCTCGCGCTTGAACTTCTCAATGGAGCGGAGCTGCCCAAGCTGCCCTATGACTCGGAGCAGAATGAAAAGCTTCCCCTACCAGGAAGGGAGCTCAACCACATTTTAATTAACACAATTGGTTTTGGTGGATACTGCAGCTCGGCTCTCTTATCAAGATTTGATGGATAGCAAGAATTGATAGTTCGAAGGAAACGGTGATACCAATGAAGTGTACTGGAGAAATATTATGACTATCACATCCCAAGGTGGAACTGCTGGTAACAATAGATCTGGATCGCAGGCTCAAAATGAAGAAGAGCTTAAGGAGCTCTTACGACACGATTGGACCCGCGAAGAGATTCAAAAGCTCTACGACATGCCGTTCCTGGATCTCGTATTTCAAGCGGCCTCCGTTCATCGGCTATTCCACAATCCGAGTGAGGTTCAGATCTGCTCTCTGCTCTCTATTAAAACAGGTGGGTGCCCTGAGGATTGTGGATATTGCTCACAATCAGTCCACAATGAGACCGGACTGCAAGTTCAACCGCTGTTGGAGGTTGAAGAGGTCGTGACTGCAGCCACTAGAGCAAAAGAAGCAGGCGCTACCAGATTCTGTATGGGAGCTGCTTGGCGAGAAGTACGAGACAATCGCGCCTTTGACCGAGTCCTAGAGATGGTAAAGACCGTGAACGGCATGGGTCTTGAGGTCTGTTGCACCCTTGGAATGTTAAATGAAGCCCAAGCACAGAAGCTCAAAGAAGCCGGGCTCCACGCCTACAACCACAATATCGACACCTCTCCGGAAAACTACGGCAAGGTTTGTTCAACACGAACTATCGATGATCGGCTGAACACCCTCGAGGCGGCTCGTAGTGCCGGACTCACCGTTTGTTGCGGAGGTATTCTTGGGCTTGGGGAGAGTGATAGCGATAGAGTTGGAATGCTCCACACCTTAGCGACTCTAGACACTCACCCAGAATCCGTTCCAATAAATTCGCTGGTGAAGATTGAAGGAACCCCCTTTGCTGGGAATCCAGATGTAAGTGTTTGGGATTTCATTCGGACTATCGCTGTCGCCCGTATCACCATGCCGAAGGCCATGGTCCGCTTGGCTGCTGGAAGGCTATCGCTCAATCCGGAAGCACAGTCACTGGCCTTCCTCGCCGGGGCAAACTCCATTTTTGCAGGAGAAAAGCTCCTTACTACCCCAAACCCAGAATTTAATGAGGACTTAGAGTTCCTCAAACATCTCGGGTTACGAGGTAAAGCCCCTGACACAAACGAGCATGTTTGCTGATCTCCTACGTGAGCGACTACTACGTCGCAAACAGGAGAACACCTACCGAGTGTTGCGCTCCATTCCAGAAGGAGCAACCGACCTCTCGTCCAATGATTATCTTGGCTTGATTCATAGCGGCCGATTAAACGAGCTGCTGAACAAGCAGTTTTCAGAATATTCAACGCTCACGGGAGCTGGTGGCTCGCGACTGATAAGTGGCGACTCAACAATCCTTGAGGAGCTAGAATCTTACATCGCTGCATTTTACGGATCAGAAGCTGCGCTGACCTTTTCTTCTGGATATGACGCAAATCTCTCCCTGGTAGCCACCCTAGGATCAATTGAAGGAACTACCCTTCTCTATGATGAGAAGATTCACGCATCCATGCGAGACGGTTTCCGACTCGCTCGAGCTCGTTCATATCATTTTCGGCATAACGATCTTGAAGATCTTGAATCACACTTAAAGCGAATAGATGGCCGTTCGATAGTCTTCGTAGAGTCGGTGTATTCCATGGACGGAGACCAGGCCCCACTGGCTGAGCTTGTACAACTCCTCAAAAAGTTTCCCTCCGAGCTCGTAGTAGATGAGGCTCATAGTGTGGGCGTGTATGGAGCCAAGGGAGAGGGTTTGGTCTCCCATCTCACACTTGCAGACGACGTGCTTGCTCGGGTGTGCACATGGGGCAAAGCACATGGCTCTCAAGGAGCTGCCATTGTTTCCTCTCAACTCCTTAAAGACTTCCTTGTAAACTTTGCACGACCATTCATCTACACAACTGGAATTTCAGCTCTCATAGCAAAAGCAGCGCTCTGCTCCTATACCGTAGTTGCCGAGAGCTCCTCTGAAAGAACCGCACTTTTTAAGCTCATCGAGCACTTCCAAACTCTCACCCTCCCTCCATTTTTTCAGCTCTCAACAAACGACTCCCCCATACAGACCATTCAGTTCACTGATGGCGAACGGCAAGACGTAAAACTGCTCTCAGAACTCGCCAGCAATTTAAGAGAGCTTGGCTTCTTTATCGTTCCTATTTTTCACCCTACCGTCCCAAAAGGAGCCGAACGGATTCGAATATCACTCCATAGCTTTAATTCTCCGGAAGAACTTCGTACTCTCTTCTCTGTCCTCTCACAGGTCTAAAAGCAGAAGCTTGGTGAAGGCATAGGGGAAAAAGATGCGGATTAAAGATATCAAGCGCTTGTTTGTTACAGGAAACGGCACAGAAGTAGGGAAGACCGTTGTCAGTGCAATTTTGGCGCAGGCACTTGAGGCTGACTACTGGAAACCTATTCAAGCAGGAAACGAAGAAGACTCAGACTCAATTATAGTTTCACGACTTGTTTCAAATAAGAATTCTGAGGTCCATCCCGAAGCATATCTCTTACCCGACCCAATCTCGCCCCACGCCGCGGCTGAAAGAGCTGGAATAGAGATCACGTTCGAAGGATTACTTCTTCCAGAAACGAACAATCTCCTGATCATCGAAGGCGCTGGCGGTATTCTCACCCCGATTAATCGAAGAAGCACCATGAGAGAGCTGGCGATTCACTTTGATGCGCCAGTTGTTGTCGTATCAAGCCACTACTTGGGCTCAATTAACCACACCCTAATGACCATAGAGGCTTTGCAGTTTAAGAACGTCCCCATCCTTGGAGTAATCTTTGTTGGCGATCCGGAACCAGAGAGTGAAACAGCGATCATTAGCATGAGCGGTGTAAAGATGCTCGGTAGAGTTGCTTGGGAAGATGGCATCACACCAGTCATCGTGGCTCAGTACGCTCGCCTCTTCCGTGAGGTCTTGTAGCGGTGGGATTCGCCGAACAGAATCCGCGACTAGCGAGTCTTATCGAACGAGATAAGGCTGCGGTTTGGCACCCATTTTCTCACGCATCCCTAGAAGGCCCACCAATCTCAGTGAAGCGGGCCCGCGGATCATGGCTCATTGCAGAAGACGGACGGCACTACCTCGACGCAGTGAGTTCCTGGTGGGTAAATACGCACGGCCACTGTAATCCTGTTATTGCTGAAGCGATAGCAAAACAGCTGTATCAACTCGAGCACTGTATCTTTGCAGGATTCACTCATGAGCCAGCTGTAGAACTGGCAGAACTCCTCCTCTCTATTCTTCCAGAGAATCAGGAAAAGATCTTCTTTTCAGATAATGGTTCAACCGCTGTTGAGGTCGCTCTAAAACTTGCTATTCAATTTAACGAGCTCCGTTCGAATGGCGATAAAGAAGCCAAACGCCGAACCCTTGTTCGACTCTCTTCTAGCTATCACGGAGACACCGTCGGCGCGATGTCTGTAAGTGAACGAGACACATTTACTGCGCCGTTTACTGACTATCTCTTCGAAGTCGCGGTGATTCCAACCCCAACTGAAGACAATATCTCAGAAGTTACTTCTCAGTTTGAGCTCCTCTGTTCTAAGTCTGACACTCTTGCCTTCATCTTCGAGCCCCTCATTCAAGGTGCTGGTGGAATGGTGATGTATAGCGCTGAACATCTCGACCGCCTCTTTGAGATTGCCAAGCAACATAACGTAGTCTTAATAGCAGATGAAGTGATGACTGGTTTCGGAAGAACTGGAACTCACTTCGCAACCCTTCAAACAAAACACGAACCAGACATTCTCTGCCTATCAAAGGGAATTACTGGGGGTTTCCTTCCCCTCGGGGCTACAAGCTGTTCAGGAGAGATAGTAGAAGCTTTTCACACTCCAGATCGCGGCAAGTTCTTCTATCACGGGCATTCTTACACCGGTAATCCACTAGCTTGCGCGGCAGGGGTAGCATCAACCAAGCTGCTTCTCGAAGAAAGGTGCCAGGAGCGAATAGCGAAAATTCAGGAGCTCCATACGGTAGCAATAAAGGATTTTTCAAGTTGCCCTGGTCTCACTCGAGCGCGCGTCACCGGGACGGTACTCGCCGTAGATATCGACTGTGGGGAAGATTCTTACTACTTAAATCCCATTCGAGATAAGCTCTACACCTTCTTCTTAGAGAGAGGGATTCTCCTTAGACCTCTAGGGAATGTTGTTTATATCCTTCCGCCCTACTGTTTTACCGATAGCGAACTTGGGAGCTGCTATCAGGCAATCGCTGAGGCTGGTAGAGAATTTGGTAAAGCCGCTTAAGCCGCTATCCCTACTTGTCTGTTCGCTACTCCAGCAGCGTTAAAAACCATGCTCTCCTCGAGGCTTTCGTCATCGCGCTCACGAGCTGCTCTTGGGGAGCTATCTGACCAGTGAGCAAACTCACCGTGAATACTAAATCGTCCTGCAGCACCATCACTTGGTCCATCAACCACTGACTCTGGGCCAGTTTCAAATTGAGCAAGAATTGCTGGACTTACAACAGTGATTTTATCGGGATCTGAAGTAAAGGAACGGATGAATGCGGCGTCTGCTTCGCGTGGGTCTCTATCAAGAGATCTGTCGACTGCTTCAGCTGGAGTACCTTCCAGAATAATCGGAGTTTCAAGAATCTACCATCTTTGAGGGAACAACGGTTCCGATTGCTGGGGCTGCGATATCAGCAACCTCAACTCCGCTCTCTAATCCTCTGCCTTTTGTGGTAATCTCAGTCATCTTGAACCTCTCTGAAGCGGCCGGCTTCCCGACCAAAACGTCTACACTCATCAGTAAGATGCAGTGTCGGTTCTTAAGCAACGCGATATGTAGCGAATTTTTTTAGGCACTAAAAAACCAAATGATTTCAACTAGTAACTCTGTTCTAGAGCAATCATTCCAATCTACCAATTGTAACAGGATTGGTACATCTCGGTCTTTTTAAATCGCGGTGCAGATTTCACTTTGAGGAGCGGAAAGCTGTGGTAGTTTCTCTGCATGAGCAAGTCAATTGAGACCATAAAATCGGAACTCATAGAGGCTCTCTCTCACCGAGAAGCAGAAGATGGACTCTTTTTCTGCAACTTCACCCTCCTCCACGAAGAAGATGAAAGACCCTACGTAAACGGCTCGCCTAAGGCTGTAGCTGCCGCTTTAAACGAGCTCGTTCGAGAAGGAATTGTTTACCTCTGGGAAGAGAGCGATCGAATCGTCTTTAAATTGAAACGAGATGTAGTCAATCTCCACTCTCTGGAATCGCGCGACATTGGGCAACAGCGCGAAAAAGACAAGCTCATGACGGTGAACTCCTAAATCAGAACACCCATCGGGCCGATTCTTTTTCTGAAACGGTAAACCGAAAGAGAGGTGACGGATTTATCGGCAGCCCCCCTTAAGCTAAGGAGTCCTTCAGTGCGGAAAAATCAGCTACTACCGGTGAGAGTCTTCGAACGGCTCGTTCAAGAGTTACCCGTGTTCGAGAAGAAATTTCTCCGTCTCGCTCCAAGTTCTCCTTTATAGACTCCAATACGGCACTAGCGAGGCTTTCGAGCAATCCGCCTCGCGGCGCTCTGCTTTGAGCTGGTCGAATTCCGAGTTTCCTCTTAACAACTCCTATCTCCTCCGAAAGCCCCTCCATTATTTCAACAAAAGCTGCTCGCCATTCGGGAGAATCTATGTCGGCCCCGGTGTGCGCATCGTAAAGCGCGGCTAGGCACGCTTCAGACGCACAACACTCACCGCCTCTGTAATCAGTCACCGCACCAAGAATTCCACGCTCGGCCACATGGGACTCTCTCGCATTCCTAAAAATGGCGCTTACAGGAGTATTGCTGTACAAGCTAAGCGCCAGGAGATCACGGCGACAATCCAATAAGCTGTCCGCGGACCGACTGGGGGATCCCAGATGGGAGGCCTCTCCTAAGTCAGCGCTGTTCCCATCGGACATGTCATCTGGTGAGTTCGCTGTTTCTCTTATTTGCCGGTCAAATATTCCCATATTGCAAATTCCTTCCCTCTCTTAACACAATCCATTCGGCCCGAATGAGTTCAGACTTCCCGCCGATGAAATTTCTGGCTTTGGATGGGCCAAAGCCTGATCGGCTCTGCTGATTCCGGAGGCCAGTATTTATTGCTCCGAAAGATTACTCGGGTATCCATCGCTAGTCACACCGTAGCCAGACAAATGTTTCCATATCTCATTCTTCTTCCAATATGCCAAAGCCAAATCTCAACTCTTCTGCCAACAACTTAGCGGAAATTCTGTTAAAGTTGTGCCAGTTTGCCCCTGACCTATCGCGAGCTATCTTCGCTTGCCGCTCTAAGGAATGCGGCAATGAACGTCGCACACAGACATAAAGATTGAACCGCCCATCAAGGAGGTGCGGATTTGCAGAATCGGACTTCGAATCAAGAATGCTTATATCCACATTGGGAACTGCGCTGGTAATAGTGTCGGCGTGTGCTCCAGTGTACTCACCACCCACAATGAGTACCCTCTTTAGCCCTCGCCACTGACCAAACACGACTGGAGCATTCCGACTACTCTGTTCCTGTAACACCTGGGATTGATCGGATTTCGATGGCCTTTGAAGCGAATCGTCTTTACGATCTCTATCTTGAAGAAGCATAAGCTTTGCTTGTTCCCAGTTCTCATCAAGTTTTGCATCCTGAAGAAGATGGCAGGCGCGTTCAGGATCTCCCTCAAAGAGCTTTCCGAGCTTCCTTCTCAGCAAGGGAAACTTACAGATCTTTCTGACATTCTCTCGGCCATGGTCCGAAAGTACGACCTCCAGCGCTGATGCGAGTTTTGCTTCGGGGCAATTGTCGAGAATCACTCGCACCCCGCGTCGAAGAAGGATATCCTGCGAACACTCCCTCTCAAGGGCATTCCCAAGTTCTCGTTGTCCGAGCTGAATCAGTCGTCCTGCTTCTAGAGCAACCGGGTCAATCCCTCGCTGATATTTTACTACTTCGTCTTGCCGCTTTGAGAGTTCTCCTGCTTCCTTTTCAAGGCTCTTCATCATCGCCCTTGGTGTCATTCCCGGGCGAATATCCGGCAACGCATCATCAGGAATCTTACTTATCGCAGCGAGAATTCTCGCCCCTTCCTGTTGGTTCAGAGTATCGCCAAGCGAGAGTTGCTTCACATAGTTCGCTTTTGCAACTTCTCCATTGGCGGCATAACTGAGCCATGCTCCAACGAGCTCTGCAGCAAATTGTGGTTGCATATCTGCACATCGGAACGCCTCGGCTCTCGCTCGTGGACTTAAAAATGTAGTTTCTCCATGCCGGAGAATCCGAGCGAAGATCCTCATTTTCAGAGGGGAATCTACCTCACGAGAAAGCTGAGGGAGGAGCTCTTCATCTTCTCTTAGCGCTCCAAGCACCTCAGCCCGTTCTTCGGTGCTGAGCCCCTGACGGGAGAGATCTGTCAGAAATTTCTCACTATCGGGGTTCTCTAACAGCCAAAACAGCGATTCCTTCCGCTCTGAACCCCCTGAGCAGGATGACACCCACTCTCGCAATAGCCGAATGGTCTTGGGTTTCGACAGATGTAAATCTGCAACTAGAGCGAGGTCTTCATTACTGACTTGAAAGATCCGAGTACTCGAATCTGGCATCTGCACAGTGAGAAGTTTTGCAAGCTCAAGAATATCTCTACTGGAAGTGAATGCCATAGATGCTTTGAACATATCGAGCACTCTCGAAGATCCGAAAACCTCAAGCTCAGATGGCAATCCTTCTCCGATGGCGACGTTCACCTGATAATAAATATCGTTGAGATCGGCAGCCACTCTCCGCGAAGACAATCCTTGTGCAAAGTTTATCAGTCCAGGTTCGTTTACCACCTTCTTCAAGTCGCTGCACAATTCTTCGACTTCACCAATGAAGTGATCGATCACCTCCTTGTTCTTCACAACATCGACAAGCTTGAGAAGAGAAACCCCAATAGCTATTGCCTCCTGCCGAAGAGGGTGGTTTTCGAGCTGCGAGGGGATATACAAGCGAAACACGCCACGATCTTGCGCACCGTATTCTTGTAAAAAGGGTGCAAGGAGGGGGTCCATTCGGAGGAAGTTCTCTGCTGCCTCCATATTTTCCCCTAATTTGATGAGGGCTTGTTTTCGAACTTCTCGTGATTTTGTAGCGCCACCCCCCGGAAACCACTGCACAGCTGAATGAGCGACTATCTCTCCCATCAGATAAAGAATTCCACTGCCATCTTTGGTGAGAAGATCGGTCGCTCTTATCGCGATTTGTGCGGTGTTGTCCATCAATGAACGAAAAGGGGCTCCTGTAACCTCCTCAAGGAGCTCCAGAGCGGCGAGCTCTCTTGCCCTATGGCTTGGAAGGCCAGAACGCTCGAGCTCGAGCAACCTCGTCTCTCCCTTCTTATAGGGATCCTCAGAAATGTGGGGTTGCTCCGCACGCCCTTTGGGCTCTGGTGCAGCTCCGTCGTCACGAACTCCAATCATGAGGACATCATAGAGATTCAGGAATCTTAATCAATGCAATTTATATACATTTTAAAACTCTAGAGCCTATTTACTACCGCACTGGGGCAGTGAAGTTCCCCTCGATGTTGCAGCTGAATTTGGCAGATTACACCACCTCGCCTCCTAACCATCTCGTTGAGTCTTTGATGGCATCCTACAAGGATACTCCTATCAATCCAGATCATCTGTAATTTCTGGCAATGTACTGGTACTCAGCATGTCATCTTTCGGGCCAGCTCTCTTCCGCAGTAGATCGACTGCTGCAGTTACAGTGTCATTGAAGAAAGTCCAGCCGGAGCCATTGCCAGAGATCACCTCGTCTCGATGTCGGGCGATCGCCATATCACGAATCTTTCGCAGGTCAGTAACGGTAAGATACGGATCTGCTGCGACCAGCAGCATTCGCGGGTGTCCATAGGAGATTTGACCTGGATCCGATTCTCCAGTGAGGAACGGATCTAGTGAAGAAAGGAGGTCTCTCCTGGTGATGACTTTGTCAACCGAAGCGATTCTGCAGAAGCTGGAAAATAGTTTTGGCACCGGCACCAATCCCTCCCCACCCACATAGTGCCCCGCTTTTATCTGTTGTGCTTGATCAATAGTTGGCACCTGATCCGCATCGAAAGCACTTGTATCGAGAACAGACGGATCGGGATTGAGAGGCTGCTTAAGCAATGAGGACACAGCCAAGGCTGTTCTGGTAAAAAACTGCGCCCCCGTCCCCTCACCAAACAATACATCCTCTGTGTACCGCGCCAAGGCCAAATCTCGAATTGTCATTAGATCTGCCCTGCTCAAATTTGGTGCGGCCTGTCGTATCATAACTGCGGGGTGACAGTGACTAACATGCTCAGGATGACAATCACCAACGAGAAAAGGACTAAATGCTATCATCACTTCTCTCTGGCCAAGAGCAGAACCTTGCGATGCCAGGCCGTACATAAAATCAAAGTGATCGGCATCCGTGTATGATGGTGGTCGATCGCTATAGAGCTCCTCATCTACCATGTCTCCTCCATCTCTAGGGTTGGGAATGAGCGCGAGAACTCAAAATCTCACTCTATAGAAGGGTTATGAAGGCAATAGAAGGAATGGATACATAAAAGTATACAATTTACTTTTGTTAGTTCTCCTATCGGTCGATCTCCCGCACTCGACTTCCCCAGCGATCTCATGGTCAAATGTCGAATCTCGAGAGCACCCTATCAACCTCCAGAAACAGAGGATCTGGGTTAAATTCGGCTCCGATAGCTTTCTGCACCCAAATGAGAAACGGCAACTTCCCGATGGAGCTCATCCGTTCAAGCTCGTGTCCGAAGTCCTTTCCTTCTAGGTGAGAATCGATAAGGAACGAGAGGAGTTGCCCAATCAGATAGTGCGGGACATAGAGAGGTGTATAAAGAAGATGAGTATAACAAGCGAGAATAGGCGAATTCTCCCGCCCCAGGATTGGGGCATAGTACTTATTCCATATCTCCTGTGCCTTCACCGTAAAAAGCTCGCCAAGAAGTTCTGCAGAGGGGGCTCTCTCTCTCGGAATTGATCTATAAACCTCGAGTTCAAGGAGAGCGACACCCGCAGATTCATAACACTCCCAAAAGCTCGCTAATGGAGAAATCGAGTAAGAGAGTTCTTGACTGTCTCCAAGCAGCGCAACCAACGCTCGCTGTTCAAACTGAAAGGCAAAGGCTTCCGAAATTGAAGTATTTGGGCTTCCACGGAGGGGCTCGTACTCAACCGAGTCTTGAGAGATTAAATATTCAACACAGTGGCCAAGCTCGTGAAGGAGATCATAGGACATCTGTTGCGTAAGTGTTCCATCCTCTGTTTTGGGAAGTCGAAGATACATCTTTGACGGATCGCCCCCTCCCGGAACGGCGTGAGCATCCGCTCTTCCTTGTTGAAGCACAATTTTAGAGGCCAACGTTCTTGCCAACTCATCATCGAAGGAAAGGTTCGTAAGAAGCCCCTCTATGTTATCCCCAAACGACATCACGTCACGATTGGTAATCCGTGGAGCTAGCGCAGACAAAGCTGGTCGCTGTCGAAACGCTGTGTTCCAGAGATCATACGGTTCCAGAGATCGTCCAATTCGTCGTGAAAGTGCATCTGCTACCCGAAAACAAAGCGGACTCTCCAGAATATCTAACGCAATCTTCTCGAGCCGGGAGATGGAGATCTCCTGCCGAAATTCGAACTCTCGCTCCAACATACTTACCGCCGGCAAGGTGTGCTCAGCCATGATGTGCTCAGCTCGAAGGACGCGCTCTAATGGCTTATAGCGCTTGGTCAAAGTGGCCTGATGGCTACCTTTCGGAGAGTTTTCTGCTTTGCGCAAAAGCTCTTTCGCTGATTTGTGAGGGAGATCCCCGATGGCGAAAAGTTCGAGAGCAGTAAAAAGCTGTGCTTGCGTCGCTCGGCCTCTGCCGATACGAAAGCCCCTTATGATCTGATCTCGAAGATCCCAGTGGGCTCTAAGTTTACCAGTGGCGACCGGGGAACCATCATCTTCGCTGAACAATTTTCCAGAAACAGTCAATGATTCTACAAACTCTTCGGCTCGAACCGCCTGATGAAGTCGAGACTGAAGGAGCGCACGAGGAATACGCACTGACACCATATCAGCAAGCCTACACCGCGCCCACTCTTCTGATGACCATCCAGATCCAAATTTAAGCTTTTCTTCAAGGCTGAATAGCGGGAAGTTCAACAGAACTGCAAAGGCCACTTTTGAGACGTAGAGATCCTCAACGAGATGCACTCCAAGACGATACCCAGCGAACAACCGATCTATCGCCAAAAATTCAGCATGACTCGTTTCCAAAGGTAAGCGATAAGCTCGTTCCAACTTTAAAAAGGCTGCTCTTGCCTCATGAAGACGCTTTGAAATTCTTGAAAAATGCTCACGCTGAGATTGTGCGTCTCTACAATAGTAGTCCTCACAGAACTGCTGGCGCTGCTCCTGCGTGCCATCGCTTCGCATCCAATACAAGGAAACCTGCTCTACGCCTCGGGTTCTGTTGGGAGAAAACGGATTCGAAAGCACTTATTCAGTCCTCACGCGGAAGAGGTAAAAGCTCCGGCTTTGTTCAGGCCGACAGTTTCTCCGCGGAGCAACCTGTCGTCTGCAAGTTGAAGGAGGCGCTCAATCTTTTTGGAGAAAAGGCGGTAGTGTTTCGCTCGATCCAGTCGATCAGCCAAAGGATCATACACGCTAATCGTTGGAGACGCACACCGCCAATCTGGCTCCTGACAACGTGTCAGATTTATCAACGCAGAATACTCGAGCAAAGTCCGCTCCTTCTCAAGGTTGATATAACTGTTGAAATACGACAAAGCCAACTCCCTCAAGGTGCGATAAATGGGTTCTCGAAATCGCAATCCGACAAAGTTTGATTTTGCTACCGCTCCGAAATGACCATGTGTTTTAAACACCGCAAGTACATGGTCATCGTCATTCCCGTTTGAACGCAAATCCATAAGGAGGGGTGGATACCCGTGGAACTCGAGTGCCGCCGCTGCGAAAAGCGCCCCATCAAAACAGTGCGCCTTCTTGCTCTCCATCACCCCAAGGGCGGAACGAGTGAGGTCATCTGTGTTATACGGAATACTATCGAGAAAACCCTGCACTTCATGGGGGGTCTTCATACGAGACAGGAACTTCTTTATCTGGGGCTTATCATCCCACTGAGACTGATTCTTTTTCTGGGACACGACTTTGACTCCTCAACTATTAGAGCGCTTCTCGAAAGTTATTGCCGCGAAGCGGTGATAACTTTTAGCGCTCGTCTGCCGTAGGACAGACCCCCCAGAGGAAAGATACATAGCAGTTCTCATGAATCAAAGCAGCGTCAATCCTTTGGATTGACACAGTT
>JAGRAT010000269.1 GCA_020434495.1 Bdellovibrionales bacterium
CTGGGGGCTATCCAGTTACCTCCTCTATCGAGAACTCAGTTACAGCAAGGAACAAGAAATTGGCGTGCGCGCGGCTCGGCTCTTTTACTATTACCACGGAATAAGTCTTGTTGCTCTTACAGCCGGACTGATCCTTTTTCGTGGAGGATTCCCAACTCTTGGATCCTTTCTTCTTGTAGTTGCTGTGTCGGTTCGAAGTGGACTCTTCCCCTTCCACGGTTGGCTACTTCCGGCGTTTGAAACTCTGCCCCTAGGGGTGGTGTTCACCTTCTTCGGACCCCAGATCTCCATCCCGATAGTGCTCATGATGCTCCACGGCGAGGGAGGAACCTTTTGGCAAGCGGCGTTTAGCCTTGGTGGCCTTGCAACGGCGCTCTATGGTGGCTCACTCGCGTTGGCCCCCAAAGAGGTGAGGCGTTCTCTCGCCTACCTCTTTATGAGTCAGTCAGGGCTTATTTACTTTGGATTTATGTCCAACAGCTTTCTTGGACTTACCGCTTCAATTATTACTTGGCTCGCGCTCTGCCTCTCTCTCATCGGATTCGCAATGACTTACGGCTGCCTGGAGGCAAGGAAAGGAGCGATAAGCCTCTCCGCTCCCTCCGGCTGCTACCAACGCACTCCGAAGATGGCAGTGACATTTCTTCTCTGCGGCCTGGCCAGTGTCGGCATACCGGGAACGGTGCTCTTCCTCTCTGAGGACCTCCTGCTACAAGGACTCATTGAGAAACTCCCCGTGATGGCTGGACTGCTCGTGGTAGCAATCACCCTCTGCGCTATTAACGTCCTTCGACTCTATTTCTATCTCTTTAACGGCTCCCGCACCCATCAGGGGGAAGAGGACTTTACCTCGCGAGAGTTCTCAGTGGTTAACGTGCTCTTCATCCTCCTTACGGTTGGAAGTCTGATGCCGAGTATCATTTTTCAGTAGGTCAATGTGAAACAGCGTGCACAAATAGCCCAACCTCTGAATTAAAATGACATCGTCCCGTCATAAAACTCAACACCGGAGGCTTTCAGTTTCTGGAACGTTTGTGCGGCAGAAAGTAACCCCTGAGCATCAGGAAGCCTCCTCGGATCAAAATTGTCATCCAGCGGAGTATGAATAATCCCTTTCACCATAGCTGCCGCAGCTATGTAGTTCTCTCTAGTCGGCTGGCCGACTTTTTCAAGATATCTCTGAACTCTTAGAGCCTCTTCACTCCCGCCAGTAATTGCCGACTGCATTTCGGCTTCAACCTCTTGAGGACTTCCTGCAAAGCCCTTCGAGAACTCTTCGAACTTCCGCTGCTCTTTTTTATGTATTTCAGAAAAGAATTTCTCTGGGTTTTGATGATAAAAAGAAGCCACCTCTGCCTGCATCTCGACCCCATACAACTGAGTAAGAATATAGATGCCCTCTCAAAGGTCGTCAGGAGACTCTCGAGGATCTCCTATGAGGATTGGAAAAACGAACAAGCCTCTGCCTTTCACTAACCTTACGGTTACCTTTTCCTATGATTCAATACGGTAAGCGCCCCCCAAAGCAACTGGGCAACACGGTACCTTTCAAAGGAACGCGCGCCATCAAAGTCAATCCAAGGTGAATTCAGCTATTTACACGCGAACTCGCCAATGGGAACAGCTTCAGTTCCAGAAGGGAAGCTCGTCCATATCCAAAATCATATCACACGGTAAATAGATCATTGAATAACCAGGGGTGCGGGGTACAGGGCAAAAACTCAAAGATGGAAACAGACAAGGGGAGTTCTCCCAGAGAACGTCAAATCGATTCTCATCCTTTTGAAAGAAGCAAAGATCCGCTTAGTTCTTTTCTGTTAGTCACTGCAGAACAACATGCAGACTTTGTAACTGCCCGCTCAGAAGCCTTCGACTGGTCAGTAAGAAGCGAAGCCGCATCAAGGCTTTCTCGGGCAACTTTTCCCGAACTCACACAGGGCCCAGCATCAAAAGAGCGCTTTGCAGCAGAAGCGGCTCTTCTTGGCTTTCAAATCGAGAAATTTCCTCAGGTGCACCGCTTTGATGCTCGCCCCCCGGCAGAAATTGCAAAAGTTGGCTTTCAACCAAATCACGAAGAGTGCGTCGGCACTCTCTACGAACACATTGAGAGGAAATCCAGCAACTTCGTCTCCTGCACAGAGCCTGAAACACCGGCAGTACCGATCCAAATGGCTAAAAAGCGGAGAGCTCTTGCACTTGATGACTCTTTACTAGTCAAAGCGGAGGCAATAGGGCGGGACTACGAAACCCTACTCCCAAGGATAGATGCAGAAATAAACATTCCTCTTGATGGGACTCCAGATTCGTATTTACGTTTCTCGAGCGCTCTTGCGCAAAAGAAGGAATTCGAAGCTCGTTACTTGAAGGATCTCGGTGTGCCGCTCATGAGGCCTTTCACGGTAGAGTATTTTACCTATGAGTATCTCGCTAAAGAGGTAGAGGGAGTTCGATTAGATACAGATATTCCGGGGTTTATCTTTTCGGCTCAAAGGGAGATTACCGTTTCCGAGGTTCCACCCGAAAATGTGTCGGCATTTCGTGGAGTGAAGATCACCATTGGGTGGATTCTCTCTACCAATCTCGAGGTACACCTCGCACCCACAGGAGCACCAGGCATTGGATTTGATCCGAAAGTAGAGTACGGAGAATGGGAACCGATGCCGAATAGAAAAATCTCTGTCTAAGGGGATAATTCCCTCATTCAGCTCCATACGATGAGAGAAATCCAGCGACATACAAGAACCCTTTCTTAAATTGCGATAGGGAAAAGGACTCGTTTGGGGCGTGGATATTATCCTCTTCCAATCCAAATCCAATAAGGAGCGGCTCGGCGCCAGCTACTTCAGCAAGGCTAGCGACTATCGGTATCGAGGCTCCCTCCCACATGAGTTCCACTTGGCCAACCGGAAGTGTGCTCAAAACTTCCCTCGCCTTCTGAATCACGGGGCTCTTGGTACTGACTGAAAGACCCGATCCACCGTGTTCGGTGTCTTCGATAGTGAGAGTGAGCCCTGGCGGAGTTCTGTCAAGGAGGTGCTTTTCGATCTTCTTCAGTGCCCCAGCTGTATCTTGTCCGGCCACGGTCCGGGTGGTGATCTTAGCAATGGCATCACGCGGGATGATGGTCTTCATCCCAGCGCCACCGTAACCGCTATGAATACCGTTTATCTCTATAGTCGGACGAAATCCTCTTCTTTCAGCAAAGGATTTCCCCTTCTCCCCTCCAAATGGTTTCACTCCGCTCATAGACTCATAGTACTCGTCAGGCACTACGACACCGTTAGCAACCAGCAAATCGTCAGCTAAAGGGGATGGCACATCGTCGTAATATCCTTCAACTGCAATCTCTCCATTTGGGCCGTGAAGCGAGGCGATGATGCGGGCCAGCTCAGTCGCTGGATTTGGACAGACACCACCGTGCACCCCTGAATGAAGGTCAGTCCTCGGGCCAGAGAGTCGAACAGTTAAGCCCGCTATGCCACGAAGCCCCATAGTGATGGCGCAGACGTCCTCCGCTCGTGAACCGGTATCACACACCATTAAGACATCACTCTTCAGCTTCTCCTTCCACTTACCCATGGTGCGAGCTATCCCTCCGCTGCCACACTCCTCCTCTCCCTCAATAACAAGGGCAACCGAAACCGGGAGATCTCCCCTCTTCAGAAGGGCCTCAAGGGCCTTAACAAAGAACATTACCTGTCCCTTATTGTCCTGAGCTCCTCGAGCGAACACTCGCCCATCCCTGACTTCTGGTGAAAATGGGGCCGAAGTCCACTCCTCTAATGGATCTGGTGGTTGAACGTCGTAGTGTCCGTAGAAGAGAATTCGTGGGGCATCGGCTTTAGGAGAGCTGTATTCAGCGAAGACGACCGGTTTCGCATCTGTTGCCAACACTTCGGCTTGGAGTCCTATTGTTTTTAAGTGTTCCCTTAGCCAATTTGCGCACTCCACACACTGCTTCTCGTAGGCAGGATCCGTGCTAATGGACTCAAAGCGTAAAAAACTTTCTAAATCTTTGATGCAGTGGGACTGGTCATACAGTTTTTCTAGCTCTTGAACAGTGACCATGAATTCTTCTCCTATGAGGTTTAGACGATTGCGCCGCCTGTTAGATACGCCCAGAAAATAGGTTCCGGGGCATCACGTTTAACAAGTTGCCTTCACAACTCCATCTCGATTCGCCCTATGACAAAACACACAAGAAAAGTTCACCGAATGGAGCTTTTAGTGAGCATTTTTGTCTTGCGCTATCCCAGGAACTCCCCTACTTCTAATACGAACAGCATCTCATTAGCCAAGTGGCAATGACGCCAACAAATATTAGCTAACTAACTTTAGCCGATGAATTTTAAGCCCGATGAATTTGAGGAGTTCGACATGCTAACTACCAGCTCTAACACTACTTTCTCAGATGGAGAAGCTCTTTCCACATCAGAATCGACATTAAAACGATCTTTCTTCTCTCTCTCACTGGAGGATTGCGGAGTTGCTCTCTTAACAGCTCTAACCTTGGCGATCGCGCTCTTCTTTGCTGGTTGTAGCTCGATGTCAGGCAGTGAAGAAGAAGGCGCTGCCGACGGTGCTTATCTCGGACTCTCAGATGCAGAAATTGCCAATGGGCTGAACGCCCGGTATGGGACCGGCTCGATTCCAGAAGCTGAAGGTGATGGGATTTTTAAAGATATTCGATTCGGTTTTGATTCCTACACAGTAGATGGAGCCGCACGGGAGAAGATCGCTCTTAATGTAGAGGTTATAAAGGCCAATCCTCAGATTAAGATTCAACTGGAAGGTCACTGCGATGAGCGCGGCACATCCGAGTACAACCTTGCCCTAGGACAACGTCGCGCTGAAGCAGTGAGAGACGCTATGCTCGCTCTAGGAGTAGATAGAACTCGAATTGAGACTATTAGCTACGGTAGCGAAGTCCCGTTGGACCCAAGAAGCAACGAAGAAGCTTGGGCTCTTAACCGTAGAGTTCATTTTACTCCTTTTACAGAGTAATCATACTGACCGCCAATCAAATTGCCTGGA
>JAGRAT010000270.1 GCA_020434495.1 Bdellovibrionales bacterium
TTCCAGTGTTTGATAGCGCTCACGCCCAATCTCAAAACGATCCTGACGTTCGTTAATTGGATTTGGGACCAATTTCATTGCGTGGGCACACCGCTCGATCATGGAAACAGAGCTTGCCGTTAACTTAGCAGCTTCCTGCTGCGCCTCTTCCAGGGCAACTGAGTAACCTGCTCTGCGAGCTTTGTCTCGTATGTATTCAGTTTCTCGTTCAGCGAGCTCTTCTACGAAGCTTTGCTTACATTTGTCTCCATCGAATCGCTCTGTAACGAAACGCTCGAAATCCTCTGAGCTGAATCTATCAACAATTCTTGCGGCATCCACAACCATTCGAGGGCGCTTTGGATCCGTCAGTTCTCGATGCATTATGAGAACAGTAAAGACGTCAAATCCGAGTATCGTTTCTCCTTGTTGCGCTCTTCTTTCCTCAGCACCAGACAAGCTTTCCTCGAGATGCTTCGCGTCTTGGAAGGAAATTGTCTCCCCCCTTAGAATCTCTTTTACGGTATCTCTGGCCTTGTGAAAGTAAGAGGGGTGAACGTGTGCTTTAGCGCGAGTCCACCGATCGGCTAAATCGATGCTTCGCTCCTGATGTTGGGTAAGAATGGTGTTCGACTGTTCCTCCGAATCGACGGGTCGGAGATTGGGAAGATCCTCTCTTGGAATGCGAATATCCGAGGGCGTTGACACCTGGAAGCGCACGTGAACCGTTGAATCTGTAGCGTTGATAAATTTCACAGTCCCGATGCCGTAGTCAGGATGAAAAACTCGCTGGTGACGTTTGAGTAGTCGGCCTTCACCTCCATCTATGGAAATCTCTCTAAGATGATGAGTTGCCTCTAGTGATTCACCGGCGGCAAGTTGTGCGAGTCTTACTTCAACATCTGCTCTTAAACGATTCGAAGTCTCTCCGGTAACCTTGAAGCTCCATCCCAATGTGCGGGCAGAGTCACCAAGTCTCGATTTGCAGAGATCCACCAAATCAGACGGAGAAAGTGCTGCAACTCGTGAATCGAGTCTATATCTGCTTCCATCAGAGGAGGCTAAATTCATCGCGCTAAGGGAATCCAGGCAGCGCGTGATATTTCGGAAATCAATTCTTGAGTAACGACCTGGATTTGCGAGTCGCTGGTAGTCAGAAGCCGTGAATTCCTCGCTCCCAAAGAATTTGGCGGCATATATAAGCACAGATCCAAGACTCCCAACGCGAATCGAATTCTCTTGGTGTGCAGTGTCGTAGAGCTCATCTGCCCGGTCAGCCTCAGGTAGGGCACAATCTAGAGTCGAAGCATTTTCTGCGTGTGTTCCTTCGCGTAGCGCGCGGAGAAGTCTGGGAATGCTTGAAAGTGCTTGAACCTTTTCAGCGTTCGCTGTAACGGCATCGGAGCTGCTCGCTTCCCGAAGGAATTTTTCGATTGGAATCTGCTCCCCCATGTCGTAGCTAAGCGACTGGAGGGCCGCTGAAAGATCATTTAAGAGAGGATTACCACTGAATCGCGCTTCCAAATCTTCGAAGCTCGATTGTGAGAGTGACGGACTCATTTATTACCGCATCCAGAACACCCCGACGATTAAATCGCGAGATATTATTAGCCAATCTGCCAATGCTAAACAAAAAAAATGAGGGAGGACGGCTGCCGCAGGCAACTAATGCGAGGTCATTCTTTCTACAACGGGGGGCAAAGTAGTGAAAATACCAAATGATTTCCATTTCTGACGAGTGAGGGGCACTTGTTAGAGATCAAAGTCCTCTTGGTCCGTTCCGCTTGATGCGGTCGCTCGAGGAACCGCGTCTTTCAGCAAGTCTCGTCGCAGCGGAAGAGGAAGTCGTTTAGAACGAAGCATTCGGAAAAAGTGTTCACTCTCAGAGAGGCCGAGGTCTGGAACCACCAACACAACTTTTAGTTTGCCTTCACTCTGAGCCGTCGCGTCAATTCTGTAATCAGTGGCCTCAGAGCTTACGAGTATCTCAGATCGTTGGACAGCCTTCTCGCTGGTGTTTTGAACGAACTGGGATAAGGTCCGAAGAACATCTCGGACTTGAGGTATCGCTTGCTTCGGATGTGCTGAAGCTATCGCTTGATAATCAACCTCGGGAAGCGAGGGGAGCTTCGCCTCTTTTCCGGTCGCTGCCCTGACGGCTTCAAAGATAGTGTCATAATGAAGATATGTCGAAACGAAGAGCGCGTTATCATTGCCAAACTTCGGAAGATTGACGGTTCCATCCGGTTCGACAACGCTCTTAAGACGTTCTTTGCAGTTTTCTCTTAAGAGCGTTCCAGTGTTAAAGCTCTTATCCTCACGGATGAAATCCTCAGGAATTTTTGCCGCTCGTAAAAGTGCACCGTGTGATCCAAATACGAAAAGTCTACGAGCGCGCGCACCAAGACCACCTTCCTGGTCTTTCGTCGCGTAGTCATGTATCGCGCGTCCCTCCTGGAATCGCTCCCGAATGATTTTGACTAGGGCGATACGTTCCTGTGAGCCCCTCTCGTATGTTCGAGAGTATCTTCTCTCACTGATATTCACCTCTCTTTGGAAGGCATTTTCTTTCAAGGTTTCCTCGAGATCTCGTTTTAATGTTTGACGTCGTTCAAAACTTAGAGTTCGGCGAGAATCGGGATCTCTGATTGGATTTGGCACGAATCCCATGGTATGCGCGAATTGCTCTATTCTCGAGATGGTGCTCGCTGTCAGTGAAGCGGCTTTCCATTCGGCTTGGTCTAAGTCGAAGAATCTACCGGCTCGTGATGCTTTTGCTCGAAGTTGTAGCACTTCGCGTTCCGCGACTTGCTCAATAAAGCTTTGCTTACATCTGTTCCCATCAAAATGCAATGAAACGAATCGGCGAAAGTCTGAAACACTGAACTCATCGCAGATTTTTGCTGCAGCACGTACCTGTCTTGCTTGTGTCGGATCTGTAAGCTCTCGGTGCATTAAAAGAATAGTAAATACATCAAAGCCCTCTAGCTTTTCTCCTGTCTTCAGCTGTCGCTGTTTAGCAGAACTGAGGATATCATCAAGCTTCTTCGATTCCCGAACGGAAACTGGATCCTCGTTTAGAATCTTTCGAACAATAGTTTGTGCGAAATGAAATCTCGCTGGATGTACGTATCGTTTGATTTTTGGCCACATTTCAGCAAGGCGAGACATCTGCTCCTGGTGCTCGTTAAGAATTGAGATGGCTTCCTTGTCAGATTCTACAGGTCGGAGTTCTGCGAGTTCATCTGGCTGGAGTTGAATGTTAGCGGGAGTTGGATCGACAAAGCGAATGGATACTGTCAAATTTACGGCATTGATATGTTTGATAGTTCCAATGCCATATTCCGAATGCACTACTCGTTGATTCAGTTTCAGAACCTTGCCATCGTGGCCTTCTAAACGAAGCTCTTTCAGATGATGGGTAGCCTCTAGTGTGCCGTCTTTCGCGAGCTGTGAAAGCCTCTCAGTTACCTGAGCTTTCTGTTCAGAAGCAGAGTCTTCAGTCACCTTAAAGGTCCATCCGAGAGTGCGCGAAGTGTCCCCAAGTCGTGATTTTGAGAGGTCAACGAGGGCTTGAGGGGGGAGATTCGAAACTCGTGAGTCAAGTTGATATCTGGTGCCATCGAATGTGGCGAGTCCAAGCAAAGAGAGTGAATTCAAACATCGTGTTATATCTCTGAAGCTTATGCGTGAGTATTTCGTAGGCGTTCCGTTTCGCTGAAAGTCAGTCGGGGTGAATGGAGTACCTCCAAAATACTTACAGGCGTAAGCGAGCACAGAGCCAACAGATCCGGGATGCATCGACTTATCTAAATGTGCTTGGTCATATATCTCGTTTGCGCGGTCGGCTGCCGGCATTGGAGTATCATTTAGTGCGGGAGCATGGCTAGACATTTTCTCTCTGAGAGCTCGCATCACTTTAGGAATTTCGAGCAGAGCTTCCAAAGTTTCAGTAGTTGAAGTTATCGCCGCTGAACCGCCAGCCAATCGAACAAAATTCTCAAGCGGTATTTGCTCGGAAAAATCGTAGCCGAGTTTTTTAAGTGCTGATGAGAGGTCTTTCAGGAGCGGATCGTCGCTGAATCGAGCTTCAAGCTGGCCGAAGGTAGATTCCGAGAGTAAGGGTCCCATTTTTCCACATACCACCCCCCAAAGGACCGAACCGTACCATTCTGGTACCGGAGATACCCGGTTTAATCAAATATTTGGGCTATGGAGGCCTTGAGGGGGAAAGTTTGACCAATTGAAATGAAGGGTGGCTGTTCGGGAATTCTCGCCAGCATGTCTTCGGAAGTTCTCTATCTCCTTGCTTAGCAACCTTATTATGCCCGATAACTTTACTTATCGGGCGATTTTACGGAGGCGCCCCTGGCCAGTAAATTCCTTTCCCTCACTTTGAAATTGGTATCACTCTGAATGTGGAATTGCCTTAAGACACTCCAAGTCCACCGTGCTTGGAGCATTCTCGTCGCAAACCGATTGCGCAAACCTCCACAGTGCCCTTCCAACTTCCTGGTCCTCTACAGTAGCTTGCATTGCTCTTGCCATTTCTCCGACGCCATTTAGGTAAGATCGGTAAAGCTCTTCACTGGTGCTTGGACTGCTTGAGTCAGTAGTTCTTGGTTGAATTTCAGATCGATGTGAAACGATATGCTCGGCAAGAGTACGAATATCTCTAGGCGTAATGCCCATTCCACGTTCTGAGGCTAAGATCGCGGTCTCAATTCCGAGTCGTACGTTACGGGAAGCGTATTTCATAAGATAATCGACGGAAAGATAGCTGGGCGCTTCATTTGTCGTGTCGGCATGTAGATAGGAATTAACCGATTGTAGCAATCGATGGCGATGGGGTTCCTGCCTTTCTGGAGAATCATCTAGCTCTAACTGTTCATGCATCGTCTCAATTAGAGATTTCGCAGCTGCTGACCTCGTTCTATCCGAACGAACGGTGCCATTCTCTATTAGGTAGTCGAGCAGTTTAAATGCAGAATCTGTCTCTACAGTAACCGCTGTAGGATCAGGGT
>JAGRAT010000271.1 GCA_020434495.1 Bdellovibrionales bacterium
TGAATAGCGCGAAGCCCTATTGTTGAACCACGAAGCGGAAGATACCGCCTATCAAAGGCGAGCTCTGCATGTTCACAGTGAGGTTCAATAGGGATAACGAAGTCTGCTCCTGCCCTCTCAAATTCTTTCGCGTGAAGCTTGAGATCAATATGAGTTCTTCCGCTATCAGTGCGGTCTAATCTTGAAGAGTAGTAAGTGAGGATGAGAATAACTTCAGAAGCCCCAGAATTTTTCATGGCGCTCAGATAGCGAGCGATATCCATCGAGGCGGCATCGGGGTCCCCTGACTGCCCGGCGATGAGAACGCATTTGTAGCCAGAGACATCTTCAAGATCTACCCGCGAGTTGCCATCGGCAAAGCCTTGGTAGTTGTGGTTCGCAAGCTCTCCTCCAAGTCTATTCATGGTCCGTCGGCCGATATCGATGCTTTGTGGAAGGGTGAACACTTTGTACGGTTCCATGAGGTCGCGAATTCGCTCCTGTACCCAGTCAGGTTTCGCATCAAATTCCCTACGGATCTCATCAATCTGTTCTGCACGCTTGCGCACCTGTCTATCGAGTTTGGTTGCATCTTCGGGTAGGAAGAAGCGCGCTTGTCCATCAGCTAAAAATCTCGGAACACGGCCTTGAATTTTCTCTTCGGGAAGTATTTCTCGGACGAGCGCTTCAAGCTGCTTATTCGCCTCCTTGCGTACCTCTGGGCTTGCGCCATCAGGGCCGTGAGGAAAAAGCCCTCGAGTTGTTCGCAGTGCGAGTTCCTTGAGAGTGATGTTTTTGGCCTTCTTGTCCGGATCGAAGGGTAGGATCTCTCTTGGACCCTTCCCACCAGTAGCATGAGACGTTGGCATCGTAGTGACCTGAGTGAGGTCGATCGGCTCTTGGGCTTCGAGCCTTCCAGGCGGGACTACTGGTCCTTCTACTTCACCACCATTCCCATCTCTTGGGGCCATTCCTGCTGACATTACCTACCACTCCTGATCAACGGAATACCCACCACTGTTCGATTGAAAGAACGAAGCAACAACACCAAAATGCCCTTTTGCCAAAATGCCCTTTTGGCAGTCTCTCCATCATTGAGAGAGACGATGTTTGATTGTGGGTAAAACTGCCAAAAGAGAAGGTTACGCCCATGTCGAACGCTAGTAAAGCAGGGGGCGGCTTTAGTGGGAGGGCTAGAAGCTGTTATACTCTACTAACCCCTTGAAATGTGGTTGTCTCCCTTATGAATACCCTTGCTCTTGCCTGCCTTGCTCTGATTGCTGGACCTCTCCTTTACCAGCTCATCAGTCAGAGTTCTCGAGCCCTCAAAGCTATTGATGGCTTTGTATTTGTCTCTATCGGAGGACTCCTGCTCTTACATCTCTTGGAAGAGAGTGGGCATGAGGTGCAGATCGCCTCTTTGGCGCTTCTACTTCTTGGCTTCCTGGGGCCGCTCCTGCTTGAGAAATTCTTTCGACGGCTCGAAAACGAAGTGCATATCGCAACGATGCTGCTCGGAGCTTTTGGATTTCTCATACATACGGCTTTGGATGGTACGGCACTAGCGCTTGATGATGGACATCCCGAGCTTGGAGCGAACCTCTCTCTTGCAACGGCTATTATCGTTCACCGTTTACCGGTAGGTCTGACTCTTTGGTGGTTGTTGAAGCCGAGATTTGGGGGCCTAGCTGCGGTACTGTCGCTTGCACTCGCTGTTGCAGCAACCATTGGAGGGTATTCTCTGGCTGGAGTCACGGTGTTTGAATCCTTTGAATATACCTTTCCTTGGGTTCAAGCCTTTGTCGCGGGTTCCATTCTTCACGTCGTATTTTTCCGATTTCATCTGCACCATTCCCACGAGCATTCTCACCATGAAGGGATGGAGAAAATTGATGTTGATAAACATGCAGCACACTTTGTTGAAGCCCCTCTTACAAATTCTTTGATCAGCTCAGAGGGGTTTGGGAATCTTCTCGGTCTTGGATTGCTATTAATTTTGGCATTTGTCATTCCTCACGATCACGAAGGGGATCTTGTGGGGCCAATTTGGCGTTCCTTTTCCTTTTTGGCCTTTGAAAGTGCACCGGCGCTACTCATCGCGTACGTTGCTGGAATTTTCATCTACGGATTTTTCCCTGAGAGCTCCATTCGGTGGATGCGTTCCGGAGGGAGTCTCCTCCAAGCCGGAAAAGGGATGCTCGTAGGGTTGCCACTACCGATCTGTAGCTGCGGAGTGTTGCCGTATTATCAAACGCTAGTCAAAAAAGGAGCACCGCCTGCTGCCGCTATCGCTTTTCTAATAGCTACTCCGGAGCTTGGAATTGATGCCATTTTACTCTCCGTTCCCCTGTTGGGTCTTGAGCTCACAGTCATTCGCTTAATCGCTAGTGCGGTTATCGCTTTTGTCGTGGCGTGGATTCTTTCCCATACCATGAAAGCGCGGAGAAGTTTGCCAATTCTTGAGGAGGGGAAGGGCGGAAGCGCATTTGAAAAGATAAAGCGAGGAATGCAATTTGCTTTGGTAGAGCTCGTCGATACGACAGCTCCGTGGATGCTTCTCGGTCTTCTTCTTGCTGCGGTGGCAGGTCCCTTAGTTGAAAGCGTAGGATCGACGCTTCCTCCTCTTATTGAGGTGCTGGTCTTCTCTTGTCTAGGACTTGTTGTTTACGTTTGCGCCTCGGGAGCGACTCCCCTGGTTGCAGCGCTACTCGCGGCAGGAATTTCACCGGGCGCAGGATTGGCCTTTCTTCTCACGGGACCTGCAACGAATATCAGTACATTTGGGGTGCTTTCGGAGCTTCATGGCAAACGCTTGGCGCTCGCTTTTGGCGGTTTGATGATGCTGTGTGCAATTCTCGTTGGGTATCTCACCAATATGATGCTTCCGAATTATGCGAGTATGTTGCCGTTAGCTGAAGAGGCTGCACATCACGGCCATCATGAAGTCCCCGTTTGGAGGGTGATCGCTGTTTCTGTAGTGGGATTGCTCTTTCTCAGCTCATGCCTTCGACAGGGAGGGAGAAAATTCTTTGGGCATGTGCTTGGAGATCAGTTTGGGCACTGAGGTGAGCCTTAAATTTTACTGAGGCGCGCCTTAAATTTTACTGAGGCGAGTCCAAACAGATCAGAACAGGTCATAGGATGTTAGGCCATTTGATGACATAGCAGTTTGATGACATATCAGTGATTGGATAGCGAAATATCCCGCAACGGAATAAAAGTGAAGCAACGGAATAAAAGTGAAATGGTGAAGCTTTTACCGGCTATTCGTCGTCGTCGTCAGAGGGAAAATAATCTTCGGAAGCGTCGACCTCTTCATTTTTTCGATAGCCACGTTCCTTCCGTTCAAGCATCTCCTTCGCTTCAACGGTGTACTGAGCAACTGGTCGAGCCTTGAGTCGAGCAAAAGGGATATCTTCTCCGGTAAGTTCGCATATCCCATAGGTGTCGTCCTCGAATTTTGCGAGAGCATGCTCGATCTTTTCGAGCAACTTCTGTTCGCGGCTTCCGAGCTTGTGAAGAGAAGCTTGGGAGATTTCTAGGGAGGCGATATCAGCGCTATCTCCGGATAACTCTGTGAGCTCAGATGCAGAAGCATCCTGTCGCTTAAGAAGTTGATCAAGAATGCGTTTTTTTTCGGTAACGAGTAGCTCTTTGAGCTCGGCGAGTTGTTTCTTGGTAAGCGCCATCAGAATTGTGTCTCCAAAGCGGGTTGCCCTCAAAAAGCCTTTATGGAGCAATCCACCAGACCTTTGGGTTCCCAGAAATGAGGTGCGCAAGAGTTTAGACCACAAACTTGACTCCTGGAAAGAGTCCTTTGCTACCACCTTTTTGCGGGTAAGTTCAGTACCCTACTGAGGATTCGTTGTAAAGTCTTTCCGGCAAATGGAGACCTAGAGACGACTAAGGAGCAGCTCTACGGATGACGAGAGCTCCGAAGAGCTCCAAGAGCAATAACAGTGAGCAATTTTCGAGCTTTATCCCGGTCAATGCTCTCCCTGCCTCGAGTTTGTTCTGTTCGCATCGTTGCGGGAGACGGGGATATTAGAGGTGTGATCCTTGATTGGTACCGGACAGAGCTGATCGGACTTTGCATTGTTGACCGAGAGAGAAAATCGGAATTCTGATACTCATCTCTCATTATGCGGTTAGAGCTTCGTGCTCGGGTAACGCTACTCTCTTCAGCAAAAATCGCTGGTGCGAAGAGAAGCGCAACCAGCGGAAGCACATACATTACGTATCGTAAAGGAAACCTCATAATCACTCCGTTACCAGGCTTTTTGAAATCGACAACCTGAAAGCGACCTATTTTGAACCTACCTTTACACTAGCAGTCTTTTTTTCCTGCTTAATCTTACTCCGTTCGGTCTGCTTAGTGGAGAGCGAACATCTAACCCATTGTAATTATGTTGGAATACTCATTCCCTACTTTTCCCTCTGGCCAGGAATATCACACTAAGCGAAACTCGTAGTTCTGTTAGGGTTTAAGGGTTACGCTCGTTTTAAACATAGAGAGGTTTACATGCTTTGGGCTTATCATACCCTGGGTTGTGTTCCAGGAGCTCCAAAAGAAAAGGTAAAGAAGAATTACCGCAGACTTTTGATGGCCTATCATCCGGATCGCCTTCTCCATTCAAAGCTCTCCGATGATCAAAAACGCCGAGATCTACAGAAATTCTATGAGGTCCAAAAGGCTTGGGAAGCTTTAGAGCAGGTATACCAAACGGCTGAGCAGAAGGTCGCGTAGGACCGAGTTCGAAGTTCCGATTGCTGCTAACGCCCAAATTCTCGGAAAAATTTTCCGGAAACTTTTTCTGAAATTCATCAGTTGGAAGCCCCCTTGGTTTCAAACTGAAACTAACGATTGTAATTATTTTAGTAAGTTAGTCGTTGGCTGAGAAGTTCAAGATAGAAAATTCGCGATTTATCGCTAAAGCTCTCATAGTTTCTCCCCAGAAGCCGTTAGTTTCTTTAGAGCGAAGGGTATCCTTCGCA
>JAGRAT010000272.1 GCA_020434495.1 Bdellovibrionales bacterium
GATCTTGAGTTCAGGAAGCTTTATGAGAAATCCAGAAATTGATACCCGCCAAGTCTGGTACAACATTATCAACAACGGACTCGGCCTTACCCCTTCTGGGATACTCGACTCTACCGGATACTCCACAGCTGACCTTCAGCTGTTTGTATAAAAATGTCTTAAGGACATTTTTATGAAGAACGCTCTGGCCATCACTCGCAGAAAGGGCGTGTCACATTCGAGGAATATCACGTTGATTTTGAGAACTCTCTCTCTCCTTATCCTCATTGCAATTATCCCCCATCACCTCTCAGCCTCGACTGAAACATCGGCTGATGAAGTAGAGGAAGCCTACGTCTCCTTGAAAGGAAAGGATAAGCTTATTCAGTGCGTTGGTGGAGAAGCTGGAAAAACAAAGAATCGTAAAGGGATACTCCTCTTTGAATCGTACGAGAGCATTTTCAAAAAGAAGAGTAAGGCGTACAAGAAAACACTCTCAGCAAAAGCAAAAAAGCAAAGAAACGAGGCCCGCGCTCTAAGAATTGCTGGAGATCCAGTTTGTGCCTCGCTTCAAGGGGGCTCGCCAGATGAGGGAGGTACGACAACACCTACTCCGACTCCGTCCTCCTCAACTGGATACTTCTATTCGAACGGGGATGTGACACCGCTAGGAAAAACCGAATTTCAAATTCCAGCGGGCATAAATGCGAACGCTTTTACCGGTCAGGCGGTCTATCAAATGACCTGCACCGGCTGCCATGAAAAGCGCTCTCGGCCAACAATGCCGATTCTCAGGGTAACGATTGCACAAGAGCCGATGTACTACACCTCGGATGTCCTCTCGGATCAGGATCTCGCAGACCTAACCGCGTACCTCAATATCTATCGGACACCTTAGAAACTATCTCGGAAGAACAATATGGAATTCAGCGCCAACCCCCCTCTCAGGCTCGACTGCCTCTATTGAGCCTCCATGACGTTTTGCAATCTGGCTACAAAAGGCGAGTCCAAGACCTGAGCCTTGTTTCTTTTTGCCACTCGGAACTTCTCCCTGCACGTAGGGTTCAAAGATCCGTTGGTGCAAATCCGCAGGGATGCCAGCTCCGTCATCTCGATAAATGATACGGCAGTCTTTCTTCCCGTTTTTCCCATATTGCCCTGAGATCTCAATCGATAACGGTTTCTTCTGACCGTAACGAAGAGAGTTCTCAATCAAATTTTGAAAGAGATTCTCTAAAAGATGCTCATCAGCATTAAAAGAGATATCACCATCACAACGAAGCTCTGCTTCTCCTTCCGAAAGGGTAGACGCCAGTCTCTGTTTGAGATCAAGAACAACTTCTTGTAGAGATACAGAAGTTTTTTTCAATGGTTCATTGTTTTTCCTAGAAAATCGAAGCAATTCTTGGATCATCTCCGACAGCTTGCTTGTCTGATCCGAAATAATTTCCGTCAACTCGAATGCATCGCCTTCCCTTCCCTTCAATTTCTCAGCAAGAATACTGCTCGCATTATGAATATTATGCAGTGGGCTCCTGAGATCATGCGCCACCATAGAGGAGAACTTTTCGAGATCAACCACCTGATTTCGAAGTTGCTTTTCCGCGTTGTGTCGGAGCTCCAACTCAGAACGAATGCGCCGGGGAATAAAGAAAATAACGAACACCCCTGTCACGACGATGAGAAGAGAGACCGTAATAAAGATCACATTCTGCAAAAGGATAAATTGCGACAGCGAGGCTTGGGATTCCTTCCTCACCGCCTCCGAAAAATTGCCGAGCACATGATAAACATTCAACGTGCTCTCTCCGAGTAGGAGCAAGAAGTCCATATCATCAAGCCCAGAGGAGACATCCTCCAGTACAATTTGAGCAGATGAGCCATAACGATCTAGGGAGTCAGAGAGCGGATGTCTTCCCCGAAGAAGGAGATCCTGAATTCGTAGCGAAATGGCAGAGCTCGTGCCAATTCGCTGCTGAAGCAACGCACTCGTCTGCTGAAAATATGTGAGGTGTTCAGTTGTTGCTTTCTCAAGAGAACGTTGCAGCTTTGGGCTTGATGCAATGAGTCGACCGAGAATAGTAAAGGATATTCTCTGGGAAAGAGCCCGGAGATCCCCCGTCAGCTCAAGCAGATCGTTATACTCCTTCTGAGACTGAATATAACGTGATTCTATTTGCCTTGGTGCGATCTGAAGAACGAGGATAAAAAGGAACGCGGCGAATAACGCTATAGCAAGCTGGGTTACGGAGGAGATCTCTTTTCTGTAGTAACGTTCAGGCATAGAGGCATGTTTTCAGAGTCTTGTCTTTGTCTGATTACTAACACAATCAGGGCGGTACTACCTGCAATTTCGATTTCTATGAGCGTAAACCGAGGGTCCGAAATTGAAAAGTCTCGGATGAAACCCCGATAGATTTAGGCTCATTGCTCTCTGTTTTAGACTGTAGACGTAGTGTTCTAGCGTATACTGAATTATCTTTAGAACCACAGGAAATATCTGGGTGAGCATGAGCTGCAATTCTTCTGGCACAATTCTCGATACATCACCGTTAGATCGGAAAACTGTTTTCCAAAGATCTGGGAAACGCGCAGCTCTCGTCATCCTGCCACTGACCGTGTTCATTCTTGGAGGATTCATTCTTCCGGGGTGCATCCCCAGCAAACAACCAACGCACAAGGAAACCCGCTTTCGACTTCCTCGAGAGGCAATCGTATTGCACACCGTTTCACACCCAGGAGAAAGCATTAGTATGATTGCCGCATGGTACACAGGTAATGAGAACAACTGGCAACCCATTCTCGATTTGAATGGGAATCTGAAAGAAGGCACTCTCTACCCAGGGTACACGGTTCGCATTCCAGCACATCTCGTGGTGAACGAGGCTCCGCTTGAAAAAAGCTTCGCAGAGAATTTTCTAGCTGTAGCCAAACAACGTAAGGCCGATGAGAGCGCTCGAACAGATCAACCAGAAACCAAGGTCACTCCAAAGATCTCATCCACTGTAGATAACGCCATCACGGATGAATTCCTGGAGAAAGCAATTGACGTCCCATCGCCCAAAAGAGGAAAGTCTCCTCCCACTCAGCCATAACGGCAGAAACTATCGACGCTGGATGAAGCTCAATCGGTAACCAAGGAAGTTCAAAATGAACACGGCAGCCGAAGAGAGGAGAAACAAAGTCCAGCTACTCCCATAGGAGAACTTCATACAGAGGAGCGTAATAATCCAAAGCGCGGCTAAAGACGCAGATAGACGAAGGCGCCCTTTTGCCATCAGCAAACAAGCAACCAAGGTATATACACAGCTCAGCACTCCAAGCAGTCCGACAACCGCCCACCACTCGTCCTCTGACACACAACATGGCGACAACGAAAACCAAGCGAGAACGAAGTGGGCTACTACGAGGCTAAAGATTAAATGTCCACTGAGGGAAAGAAGGAACGAGTAACGCCCAAGAAAGAACTCACCAACGATTGAAGAGACCTCGTATCCTGATCGTGTGTTGGAAACTCGTGTAATAAGCGAGGGTTTCTCTTCAGATGTCATCTAAAGTAAACAACCGGTGAATAAAGAATTGAACACGAGAGAAAACAGAATGGGCGCTGCAAGGATCGAACTTGCGACATTCAGCTTGTAAGGCTGACGCTCTACCAACTGAGCTAAGCGCCCCCATTCATCAAAAAGGAAGCGGAAGGGTACCGAGGCTCTCCAGGGATGTCAAACCCTATAGGGGAAGAATTCAATAATTCCCACGACTTAATTTCGGCCATCTGACGATTGTCGAGCTTCATTTTCAGCTTTCAACACCGCGTATACCCCTGCTACTACCTCCGACATACGAGAATAATCGAGGGTATCAGTAGTATCAGTAAGTTCGTGGTAGTTCGGATTCCGAAAGAATGCGGTATCAGTGATCATCACCGCATTCATCCCAGCGTCCCAAAAACTTTGGTGATCAGAAAAATCAACTCCAGGAATAAACCTCGGAGCATTGAGCGAGTACACTGGCAAGGAAGAAGCTTCGAGCATTCTCACCTTAACTGAATAAGTAGGAGAAAATGGTGAAAGATTACCAATTACTGCTACAAAGTTTCCGACAGATGGATACAACAGCTCAAGTCCTGGGATGGGATACGCTTGAGAATTGGGCTCATCGGTAAAAAACCCAACCATCTCCAAGATCAGCACAAGAGCTGGATTCTCCCTCGACTCCTTCAATGCCGAAACATACTGGGCACTACCCATTCTCTCAGTTTGAAAATGAGGTGGCTCCTCACTGGCAAAGGCAACAAGTTCAAGTCGGATGTTGTTAAGTGGAAAGCGCTTAAGGATAGTACCGAGCTCTAAAAGGACAGCCACTCCACTCGCATTATCATCCGCCCCTGGTGTTCCTTCATAGCTATCGTAGTGGGCACCAACAATCACCAGCGGTCCCTCATCGGCCCCATAGCGCGCAATCACGTTTGCTTGCTCCTCTCGCTCCCCGACGTCAAATCTTTGCAGGTAGACATCACCTCCATGGGCTTCAAAGTGGTGCTGAATATACGATACGACCTGTCGAGTACCGCCGACCTCATTCCAGGTACGGGGTGCGTACTTCTCGGAAAGAAGCATCACATGGGCTTTTACGTTCGCCGGTGCAACAGAAAAGGCCGATGATGTGGGAGTAACCCACATCACCGGCCTTACCAAGTAGAGGAGTAAGGAAGCTGCGAGCAGGAACAGTACGAAGACGAGTTTCCTCATATCATTCTACTGTCCTAAGCAAAGTTCCAGCTGAGCGACTTAGTGGGTCACAACATCGCCGATGGGAGGTTGCTTCGCTCCTTCTGCACCGTCCTCTGAGTCCGACTTCGAGTAATCGGAGAACAAGATCTCATCTCGAGTCACAGCATGGTCGATGAGTTTTTCAAACCCAGCTCGGCCATCGGTAACGAGCGCTTCATAAAGCACCTCATCAACATGTGATACCGGAAT
>JAGRAT010000273.1 GCA_020434495.1 Bdellovibrionales bacterium
GTATTGGGGCCCACTCTTCTTCTATAGCGGAGCGAACTATTGGCGCTTTTAATTTGAACGATATGTCTGTGGTTGCCGCCTTTACCGACCCAAGGCTCAATAACCTTGGCACCGTACAGCAATGCATTCCCGATCCGGCAAACCCTTCGATGAATCCACCGATATGTGAGACGGGGTACCTTGATCCATCGACTACCTGGTATGATTATCAGAATGATTACCAACAGGCCTTAATCGGTGCCAGTGCTACAGTTCCGGGCATGCTCGGGAGGCTCTATGCTATTAGCGGTCCGAATGCGCTCCTCTTTAACCCAATTGAGTACACCGAAGATTTTATCCTCGATAATCGTCCAGAGTGCTTGATAGCGCAGATCCCGTGCATAAGCTCGGAAGGAGCGATGACCCCAGGAATCGCTCGCATGGCTGCTGGCCAGATAACTTCCACTCTACCACTGCCGAATATTCAAAACGTGCTCAACCAGTTTGATAATAGTATTACTCAGAGCAAGGTCATTTTTCATCGCTGGGCCGATATCGATGTTGATCATGCCCGCAACATGGCGGTAGTCGGAGTCGATATCTCGCTTGATGGGGCAAATTTCGATCTTAGTCGTTCTGGGGTCGGAACTTTCATTGATATCCCAACAGGAAATCTTCACGAGTTTGCAACTGCTGTTGCTCCCCTTACCCGTCAAGAAATTGGAAAGTCTGTCGCCGTGCTTGGGGGAGGGCAGGTGGATCTCAATCAGAATAACCAGCCGCTCCCGGTTAGGGCATATGCCTTTGGTGGTCCAGGAAACGGAGCGCTCAGCTCTGCGTTTTCGCAGTTTTCTGAATTCTATCCTGAATCAACCGTTGGTGGGGTAGTCGCTATCTCTTTCCTCGATGAGAACAACGAAGAGATAGATCTCCTTATTATTGCCAATCAGAATTCTAATCATCAGTACGGGAACGATGTCGCCGCCACGGGAGATCTTGACGGAGACAATGCTCCTGAGTTTATTGCCGGCGCCCCCGGTGGTGGATATGCGGTCATTACATCGACGAGTGATCGAACAACAGTAAACTCGGTTGTGCTCTTTGCTCCTCAGGGGAGTTCGAACTTTGGTAAGCAAGTGGGTGCTGCCAAAGCTTCGAATGGCACAACCTTTCTGTTAGTGGGAGCCGATGACGGTGTGTATGTCTATGACTCCTCAACTTGCTACGTAGCTGCGAACAAAGGAAATGGAAATTCGGTTATTGGAACGCCGAGTGAGCCTGGAGGAGGAAATCCTAACAACGGTGGCGGAAACAACGGGAATAACGGGAACAACCCGCAGAATGTTCAAAATCTCATTAACCAGGGAATGAATGTCGCTCAGCAGGTATTGCAACAGATTCAAACACTGCAAAATCAAGGAGGGGGAAATGGTCAGTTTCCAGCTCAGCTTAATGGGGTGCTCAATGCAGTGTTGCAGATTGTAAACTACATCACGAACTCCCTTCGAAGTGCGGCACTGCCTTCTGGGGGCTTTGCTCTCCGTAGTGTCTCCTTAGACGACTATCTCAGAAGTAATCTTCCAAAACTCCGGAAAGCAGCTAAGCTTCTTAAGAAAGGAGTTCGGAACTCAGAAAAATCTGAACGACTCCTTTTGCAGATAGAGGGAGCCCGTGGCAGCGTTGCGAAACTTGGAAAGCTCCAGAAAAAAGAGCGTAAAGCGAGGAAGCTCGGATATAAGTTCGGAAAGCGGGGTCTGTCGCTCGCTACTAAAGTCCTTGGCCCTGTAACGACAGCAGAATAGCGACACTCTTCGCATTAGCCGCGAGCGATCACATTCACAAGCTTTGGAGAGTTGTCTCCCTTGTTCCGCACAAATATAAACTTATCCTCTACGCCAACTGGGTACTGCGATCCCTTCATTGCTGCAATTACCTCGTCTTTCAGTAGCGCATCGCCAGCATCAACCGGGACTTCTATCATTCCTCTCTTCTTTCCATTTATCTGTACAACAACCTGAGCAGTATGTTGTTGAAGCAATGCCTCATCAAACTTTGGCCATGGTTCGTAAGCAATCGACTCCGAATTGCCAAGTCGCTCCCAGAGCTCTTCTGCTAAGTGGGGAGCGAAGGGGGAAAGAAGTTTCACGAATGTTGCAGTCGTTTCTTTTGTTACCTGTGCACTATAGAGAGCGTTTAAGCACTCCATGAGAGCAGAGATAGCAGTATTGAGTCGAAGAGCCTCAATGTCTTCTCCTGCCTTCTTAATAGCGGTATGGAGAGCTTTTGGGACATCTGGATTTTGTTCTGATTCTGATACAAAGGGACGAACTCCCTCTGGATTGTTCCCGGTGACAAAAGCCCAGGCTCGTTTCAAGAAGCGAGCATTCCCGGCAATCGCCTGGGAGTCCCAAACTCTTGATTGATCAAGCGGTCCCATGAACATCAGGTACATGCGCAATGTGTCAGCGCCGTACTGATCGATTACCGTCTCGGGGTTAATGACGTTACGGAGAGACTTAGACATCTTTGCTACTATTCGCTCAAGCTTTTCGCCTGTAGCGGTTTTCACTGCCGCTCCATCTTCTTCCTCTGTCACTTCATCAACTGGGACGAGGGCTCCTCGGTTATCCTTGTATGCGTGGGCGAGGATCATTCCCTGGTTAAAGAGCTTCTGGAAAGGTTCCACAGTGGATACATGTCCGAGATCGAAAAGCACTTTATGCCAGAATCGCGCGTAAAGGAGGTGCAATACCGCGTGTTCGGCTCCTCCTACATAGAGGTCGACATTCATCCAAGCTTTTTCGAGGGCCGGATCCCATCCGCGTTCGGCATTGTCTGGATCGATAAATCGGAGATAGTACCAACAAGACCCTGCCCACTGCGGCATGGTGTTTGTTTCTCGTCGGCCTTTCTTGCCAGTCTTTGGATCGGTAACTGATAACCAGTCACCTGCCTTTGCAAGAGGGGACTCTCCGCCTTCAGACGGTTTGTAATCTTCAACTTGGGGGAGGAGTAGCGGAAGTTCTGATTCTTCAAGTGCAGTAATGGTTCCATCTTCCCAGTGGACAATTGGAATTGGTTCTCCCCAGTAACGTTGACGTGAAAAGAGCCAGTCGCGGAGCTTGTAATTCACTACGCCCTGTCCAGCTTTTTCCTTTTCGAGCCAGCCAACGATTAGTTTCTGTGCTTCCTTATTGGAAATCCCTTCTAGCTGCAGTTCTTTCGCAACAGTAAAGTCAGATGGGAGCATGGAACCTTCCTTCGTCCATGCAAGATCCCCTGCGTTACTCTTCTGTACAGTAGCTTCGTCGGCCCCAACCGGTTCAATAACTGGTCGGATAGGAAGTCCGAACTTCTTGGCAAACTCAAAGTCTCGTTCATCGTGCGCTGGTACTCCCATTACTGCGCCAGTTCCATAGGAGATGAGAACATAATCTCCAACATACAAAGGAACCTTTTCTCCGTTTATCGGATTGATGACGTTGTACCCAGTAGCAACACCTGTCTTAGTTCGGTTATCGAGGGTTCGATCGAATTCGCTAAGTTTAGATGCTTTTTCGCAATATTCTTCTACGGTAGTCCGTTGCTCCTCTGCGGTGAGTTCCGAGACAAGCGGATGTTCCGGCGAAATGACGAAGAAGGTAACCCCAAAAAGTGTATCAGGACGGGTGGTAAAGCAGGTGAGGGAGTGATCGGAGTTATCTACTCGGAAGGTGACTTGTGCCCCATGTTTTTTCCCAATCCAGTTTCGTTGTTGATCTTTTATGCTTTCTGGCCAGTCGAGCGTTTCAAGCTCATCAAGGAGTCGATCCGCGTATGCGGTGATGCGTAACATCCACTGTCGCATCGGCTTTCTAAAGACATCGTGTCCTCCACGCTCGGACTTTCCTTCGATTACCTCTTCATTGGCGAGAACGGTGCCGAGTGCTGGGCACCAGTTCACCATGGCTTCATCGATATAGGCGAGCCGGTGTTCCGCCTGATACTCTAAGATGGCCTTTTCTCCTTGAGAGTGAACGGTTTCGGGGATTGGGAGCTCGGCGATTGGGCGAGCTTTATTAACTTTCCTGTCGAAAAAGGAATTATAGAGCTGTAAAAAGATCCACTGGGTCCAGTGGTAGTACTCGGGAACGCACGATTGGACCTCTCGGTCCCAGTCGTAGGAGAAGCCGAGGGTTTTCATCTGCTTAGTAAAGCGCTCGCAGTTTAGGGTAGTTATTTTTGCTGGGTGTTCACCGGTATTTACTGCATGCTGCTCTGCAGGGAGACCAAAGGCGTCGTACCCCATTGGATGGAGGACGTCAAAACCCTTCATCCGTTTAAATCGGCTATAGATATCTGTTGCGGTGTATCCGAGAGGGTGGCCGATATGGAGTCCCGAGCCAGATGGGTAAGGGAACATGTCTAAGCAGTAGAACTTTTCTCTCTTCGGGTGGGGCTGCTGGCGGAAGGTCTTGTTCTTCTCCCAGTACTTTTGCCATTTCGATTCTATCGACTGTGGGTCGTAGTCAGCACTCATGATAGCCTTACTTTCTTTAATGAAAACACTATGATGTATAGCTCTTATCGTGGGGACAACTCAACCTGTGGGCCAAAACAGGGCCAAGGGCGCTATGAAGTAAGGCTTCCAGAAAGGTGCCCTACCAATGGGATTCTTAGACGAGCAGATAAGCTACGAAACTAAGAAGTAAGGTTGTGGAGAGAAATACGTAATCCATGCTGGCCTCTTACTCTTAGGACGCCGAGCAAGGCGAAATGTTTCACCGAATAACACAAAAAAACGCTATACGCGGGCGGAAATATTCAAGAGTTTGCATTATTGGAAAACAGTGGGTACATTCCTTCGCTCTTGAAGCTGGAGCCATAGTTCAGTTAGCCGAAGATTTCGTTTTCGAAATCTTGAGAGGAGGGGGTGAGCGCGTAGCGTTCTAACCAGCTGAACGGACTTCAAAACGTTAAGGGCTTTGAATTGGAA
>JAGRAT010000274.1 GCA_020434495.1 Bdellovibrionales bacterium
AATTCCCTCTTGAGGATGGAGGAATGCAGCATTTGAAATGGAATAGAGCTGAAGGCTCTCTCGACTCTTCGCTGAACCCGTTTCATCAATGGTGTTGATATCAAGTAAGTGCTGATCTCCACTCACTGCTGGCTCGCGAAGGGCCTCCCCAAACTTCAGAAACTTCTTCCATCTCCGTTGCATTTTTAAGAGGAGCTTCATCATTTTGGTGTAATGGGTGTATACAACGGCATCAGGTACTAAGCCTGGGGTAACCTCTTCCATCAAATAGTCGTATGAGTAAAGAAGGGGTTGTGTGGAATTTAAGACTCTTCCTTTAACCGCTCCCTCTGTTAACAACCAGGTCATGGTGTGATTGTCTGGCCCAATTGGGCCAAGTGATCCGTTAATGTATGCGTATCCGCCCCAGGAGGGATCCGCGAACAAAGTTTGGACAAAGTCTTTATAAACAGCCTCAACAAGATTTATAGGATAGGTGCGCTTCTCGCCTGGGAAGACTTTTGGCAACATCATGCCGAGAGTCATATCAACAACGGGAATGAGCCTTTCGAAGGAAGCTTCTGCTCCAGAAACGAGATGATGCCCGTTCTTCTTGAACACTTCGCGCATTGAAGCGTGCATCTTTCTGTAGTTCTCGTAGTAGCTGCTGCTAACACCTGATTCCTGGCCAGGGTCCCTAGAGTGGTCATACCACATGATTCCGGGAAGGTCTGTGTAAACTCCTCCGAATCCAATATCAAAGAATACCTGGGCAAGAATCTTGTAGTACTCCACAAGCTCAGGCGTGAAATCGAGTAGCACCACCGGAAACTGACCAGCCTCGAGTATCTGCGCTGCCGATCCATCCAAATTCGTAATCGTCTGCGATTCAAGAGGTGGATTCGATGTGAGATGTGACAGTATGCCCGGATTGTCGAGCGAGCCGGCACCGGGGAATGTGTACGGAGCCACATTAATTCCCAGAGATCTCAATTCTTTCAAGACGGGACTGAACTCTAGTTTAGGAAAATAGGTACCGAAGTGCCCATACGGTAGTCCCTGTGGTTTCGTTTGAGCAAGGTTCCACAAAAAGTACCAAACACTGACATCATCACCGTAAACATTCTTCAAGCGCTTGATTCTCTCGAGATGCGCGGGCGTTGGAGGTTGCAAGGTCTCAATAACTAGCATGTCGATGAGAGGCTTAGTTTGCTCTTCCAGCCTTCCATTAGAGAGAATGCCGATTCCTGCTCTAAGTGAATTCTCGACGACCCAACTACGGTAGCGTTTAGCCGCGTCAAACCAATCCCCTTCAACAGCGCTAAGTCGATAAGGAAACAGCCAAGAGCGAGCTCTGCGCGTTTTGTCATCAGGAACATACTCAAAGAAGGTTCCGGTGTAGTAGGGCCTGCTCCCTTGCTTCCCGGCTGTATGTGTTGAGGTATAAAGATTCTCTCCTCGTGGATTGGTGCCTTGGAGTAGGAATCCCCCCTTCCCAGAGGTGTAAGAAAAAAATTGCATGGACATTCCTGGACCAGGTTGAATAGCTTTATGAGCGAGGATGGTGCTTGCTGGATTTTTAATGAGGTGTCCCCCAAAGATCGGCAGTGCAAGTTCATCGCTGTCTTGCTCATATACCGAAAGAGCTAGTCCAATTGCAAAAAGTCTGTGGCTAAGAGGGTAGGATTGGATGGTTGCATAGAAATCTACGGCGCCTCCCTCAACAGTGCGCATTTCAAGTCTGGCGCTTGTATCCTTATTCGCAAATACGGAGCAGCTATAAATGAAAACGGTTGAGGAGTTTGTCGCCGATTCTTCGATCGTGCAGTTTCCGCTATTGAGATTGTGATTGGTTTGCGCAGAAAAGGGAGTAGCGGATTCGTTCGGAACTAGTCCGAGTACCAGCTCAGGGCCGCCTTTGAACTCAGGCGGTAGTGTTTGGGAAAACAAAGTAGGTGTTCTTCTCTTGAGCGCTGATAAAGTATCAGCGCGGGCTTTAAATACCAGGAGAAAATGCGGCACAAGCATCAGAATGAATAGGCCAAGAGCCGCTAAGTATGAAGCTTGGTCAGGTGTGCGCGCAGAAACATTTCTCATTGCAAAAAGCCAAGTTCACATTTTGGTTGAATTCTACCATTCTATCGTCTTAGCTACATAGAATCTTGAACGAGTTGAGGGTTTGTGGTTCAAGGTGCCGAAAATTCTCAAGAATCTATGGTGGTGTCACCCGTGCCGAACAGGGCTGTTTCTTCCCTCTAAAAGATTGTCGAATGGGGAGGGTGTTCATAGAAATGGCACCAAGAAGATTTTAGCGACTAAGAAGGACAAGCAATGGTGATTGATCTTCACTGCTAAAACGAGACGGATGATGAATCGTTTACTTTGATCATCTTTGCAGCCCGAATTAAGAGGTAAGCAGTCCCAGCGAAAAATAGACCCAGTAAGAGCGGCACCAGCGTTGACCATTGAATACCTTTGCTGATTACAGCGGCAGTCGGGTCTTCCGGATTATAGTAAATGGAGATTCCCTTTCCCTGAGGATAGAGCTCTTTCCTCTCAGCCTCTGCATCAGCTCGGTCATTAAACATTCCGGAGGCAGTAAAGCCACTTCCGAGGGAGTATCTTCGGGATGTGTAAGGAATATCATTCACCGTGTAGTTGTAGGTAACTTCATAGTAGTACTGCTTGTCGGATTCTGATTTTACTCCTCTTCGGCCATTATCTATGTAGCTCCACTTTACAGCGCTTGCTGCAACGGTTGCGTCAGCTTTCGTCCAGTTCACACTGTCCATCGCCAGCGCAATAAAATAAACGCCGAACACGACTAAAGCTATCCCCATCAATCCCAAAACATAGCCTGAGATTTTTAGAACTTTTGGATTTCCCTCTGGGGTGTTCTGGCTCATTTAAAATATCTCCTGTACAGCAAATACATGACTATGAGGAAGGCCGGCATAACAAGTGGGGTAGCGCCACTGGCTGCCAACGCAATCAGAGCCGCCGAGAATATCAGTCCGAGCAGAACAATGCATGCCATAAGGCCAAAGACGAAGAGGAACGGCTGCTTTTTGATGAGTCTCTCGACTCGCGATAAGGATACGACTTTGCGCGGTGTATACTTCTCGCTTGCATCTGCCAGGGTAACGAGTGATTCGACTGCCAACTTACACATCGGTTTTGTGACGGATGATAGCGGTATCCGACAGGTAAAAGTCGCTATTCCAGGAGTGTCTGCTCCCGGAAACAATCCGAATACGACGCTCTCTGCCGCAGTAGGGGACATGAATCCGCCACCCAGCACCCGTTGCACCTCTTCATCAGAGGTAAAATCCTTAGCCCACTCCTTGTCGCATGTGTATGCCGACAGCTCGCGACCTGAGTCAGCAGCTAAGGGAAAAGGCTCTAAGGACACGAGGCTTCGGAGCTTTTGGGCAGCTTTTGAATCATCCTTTTCTTTTGTCACGGAAAAGCGGGTTGAGATTTTTAGCGGAGTTTCGAAGACGAGTTGGTGGCCAACGTACTGCCGGGTTCTTACATGTTCGCCGTGGTATTTTGTTCTGGAACGGCGAGAGAAGAGGACTGATACTTCTCGTCCTCTGAAATTTCCCTTCCACCGCAAATTGATCTTACTGGTACTAATCGGTTGCAGGCCGATTTCTTGAAAGTAGCGACCGACGGCTTCAATATTCTTTGTTTCTGTCATCGAACTTTCATGGCCTTATTTGAGAAAGACAGAAGACTATGGGATCTCATAAGGAAGTCAAACCGGACGGTCACCTTTTCTAAATCTCAAAGGTGACCGTCTGCCAATAGTACAACGGGACCTCTCGACTACACTCCGTATTTGTTCTTCAGGCGCGCGAATAGCTTACAAGCCTCTTCTGGGTTGGAGGAGAGCATCGAAGCATAATCTTTTGTGTCGTCTCCGAATGTTCGAAAAATATCGCTACTCATCTTTCCTGCATTGACTTGCGCTTGTAGAAGCCCGTGGAGCTCCATCTGTTTTCGGGCAGCATCCGCAATAGTGCACCCTTTCCAAGCGGATGTTGGGATGTCTCCGGGGTTCGCATCTGCCACAACCGTACCGTTCTTTTTCGCATTTTCAGCTTTAATGAGGCCAGCGATTTCAGATGCTCCGTTTCGTTCGGCAATCTCAAGCGCAACGTTGCCATACTGATCAGGCTTTTGAGGATCGGCACCAGCTTGCAGAAGGACTTTCGCCACTTCAAACTCATTCCTCTGCAGAGCATCGAGTAGTAGGGGTGTTCCATAGCTAGTAACCGTATTGGGATCAGCTTTGGTATCAAGCAAAATTTTCAGTACTTCTGGGTAATTGATTGCGCTTTGTAACGGGGTGGCGCCTAGCTGTGTTTTCCCATTTACATCAGCTCCTGCAGCGATGAGAGCTTTCACGAGCTCAACATTTCCCTGCTCTGTCGCATAGACGAGAGGGGTGTAAGAGGAGTTTGAAACATTGAAGTTGGCTTTTGCCTCGCCAAGAATTTTGATCATTTCTAGGGCATTCGGTGATCCGTCTTGAGCGGCATAAAGCGCAGCGGTGTTCCCTTCCGGAGTTGAAGTATTAACGTCTGCCCCACCGTCGACTAGTGCTTTTACGAGTTCGGGTTTGCCACTTTGCACTGCCATCATGAGGCAGCTTTCCCCGTCCTGGTTCTTCGCATTTGGATCGGCTTTGCCGTTTAGTAGTGTTTTTGCAATCTCAATGAACTGTGTATCAATGGCTCGCATGAGCGGGGTATGCCCCACCCCTTCGTCAGCTATATTTGGGTTCGCTCCCAATTTGAGCAGGGCAGAGACAACCTCAACATTTCCATTCTGGGCAGCCCATCCGAGTATCGGTCGGCCGTTCTCTTTGTGGTTTACATCGGCACCCTTAGAGGCAAGCGCTTGAATCTGCGCAACGTCTTGAAACTGTACTGCCTGGTACAGTTGTTTATTGAGGGCATCGTCT
>JAGRAT010000275.1 GCA_020434495.1 Bdellovibrionales bacterium
AGATACGACTTATCTGTATGCAGCACCGTCCTATTTGAATGATACTTCCAAGGGGCAAAGAGCGTGCGCTCAATTTCCGTAGCATCCTCAAGTATCGGGAGAACCTGATCTGCATGACACGCAAAAACAACAAGATCAAACTCCTCACAGCTTCCTTGATCTGTTGAGATCTCTACTTTCCCCATTGGACGCTTCACAGAAGACACCCTTGAATTCAATCGAATCTTACCTGAAAATTCACGCTCAAAAGCTTTCAGATACTGATGACTCCCGCCAACTACAGTTTGCCACTGCGGTCGGTCAAATAGTGTCAGAAGGCCATGATTCTTGAAAAATCCAAAGAAGGTTTCAGCTGGAGTCTCCAGCAGCTTCTCGTCAGCACTCGACCAAATAGCTGCTCCCATCGGAACGAGAAATAGCTGCACGAATTCAGCAGATACATTCTCACGCTCAACATATTCCCGTAGAGTAAGTCCGGTAAGCGAACCAGAATGGAGATTTCTAAGTGCTCGCTTATTAAATCGAGGCAAGGTCATCCACAACTTCAGGTATGAGCGGTTCACGAGGTGAGACCACTGCGGAACGAGTCCAGAAACACCAGTCGGTGCATATCCGAAATTTGAGTTCTCATCATAATACCCAAATGACATGTCCCCACTTCTAATAGGAACCCGAAGCTCCTCAAGAAAACTATGAAAGTGCGGATAGGTTCGATCGTTACAAACGATAAAACCGGTATCCACTGGGACAGAACCCGCCGAAGGGTCTTCGACTGTCACGGTATGGGTGTGTCCTCCCAGCCTCTCACGACTTTCAAAAAGGGTCACCCGATGCTCTTTTCCCAAATAGTAGGCTGCAGAGACCCCGGCAATTCCTGAGCCGATAACTCCAATTGAGAGTTGCGGTGATTTATCTTCCACGGTAGACAACCTTTTTAATGATCCATTCAAAGAGCGGCTGAGGGAGAATCCTCAAGAACTTAAATACTAGGGAGAGTGAAAGTGGAAAATGCGTCTCAAACCTCTCCTTATGAAGAGCCTCAATCATCTTCCGAGCTGCAAACTCTGCGGTGACTAAGAAGGGCATCTCAAAATCATTCTTGTCTGTAAGGGGGGTTTTTACAAAGCCAGGATTCACACATTTCACCTGGACTCCTGAATTGCGCAGTTCGAAACGAAGACTCTGAAGAGCATTGATAATAGCACCCTTAGAAGCAGAATACCCAAAAGCCCGTGGCAACCCGAAGTAACCAACCAAACTAGAGACTCCAACAATCTGACCGTGTTTTCTCTCGAGCATGGCCGGAAGGACCGCTTCAATTCCATAGAGAAGCGAAAAGAAATTCAACTGCATAAGCTGTATATGTTCATCACTTGAATATCGGTGCAGGCTATCACTTGTTTTGTAGGTTCCAGCGCAAGGAACAAAAATAGAAACCTCAGATCCGAAGCACTCTCGAATCTGTGCGACACAACTCCTGTTTCCAACTCTATCAAGCACATCTAGTGGAAAGGCATGTGCCTGGGCCTGTCCCAGAGCTCTGACTCTCTGAACGAGCTGCTCGAGCTTATCTCCACTTCTTGCGGAGAGAGCAAGCCTGGTCTTCTGCTTCCCGAGCTCTAGGGCCAAGGCTTCTCCTATTCCGCTACTTGCCCCAGTAATCCAAATAACTTCATCCTCAAGCATATCGAGAAATAAGACTCCCCTGGTCGGCAATCCTTACCGAAAAAGTATTTCAAATCTTTTCAATCATTTGAGCAAGAGAAAGAGCGGCCTTATCCCTCAAACTGACCTGAGAGGAGACAATCTCGGTTATCCTCTTTGACCGGAAACTTCCCCAGCCACATCCCGAGATACGCTCTCGCAAAGACCTTATCACGAACCTCCCCAAGTACTTGCCCCTGAAAGATAAGCTTAAGCGTGCCCTCTGGAGAATATAGCAGAGTGTAGCGATCCCCATCTTTAACCTCCTGGATAAAAGACGAGAACTTGAGCAGAGAGCTTTCATCGTTCCGATTTGCATACTCAGGGTTCTTGGCCATGAGCTTTCGAGAGGTTTTGAGAAAATCCTCGGGCTTCAATGTTCGATGATAGTGAAGAACAAATGCCAGGGGGTGTTCCTCCCAATCCTTGATCAATCCGTCCGGTTGATAGAGCGCTACTGAATAAACGGAGAATCCCCAAAACTTGTAACGAGAGGCGGAGACGAGTGAAAGTGGTTCTCCCGGAGCTCCTACCGAATATTTTTCTGAAAAGCAGGCAAGCCGAAGACATCGCTCCTCGTTCTCAGCGGCTATCAGATCAGCAGCTAGGAAAAACAACATCACGAGGACTAGTAGGTTCTTATGAATCATCCGACGAATATCCTTTCACCAATTTCAACTCTTCCTTCAGACGAAAGATAAAAAAGAGTGCTCCAAAGTTCAAAAGACACGGCAGGAGGCAGTAAAGATACCGGATCAGAGTCTGCATCGCTGGTGTGACGCTAGCAGTCTCCTCTGGCTCATATCCAGCCTTTGCTAATAGGTAGAGCACTCCTGCCACCCCTATCGCCGCAGAAAGCTTTCTTACAATGGCCCAGAGCCCGACAAAACTCCCCTCCCTTCTCTCCTTTGATTGTTCGCAATCAAACTCAATAATATCAGCCTGTATGGCTGTTGGGATGGCGAGTATTCCACCAAGTCCAAGTCCAGAGCCTACTACACAGATGGAATACCAAATGGTCGCACCAGCGGGCAAATAGATTACAAAGAAGAAAAATATCGTATTTAAAAGAACTCCAATTATCCAAAGGTCTGCCTTATTTACCCTCCGGGCCGCATAGAGCCAAAACGGAAATCCGATTCCGGCACCAATGAAATATTGAAGGACAAAGGGGGTAGAATCAGATACTCCAAGGACATCCTCCACAAAAAAAAGTATCAACGCTGCTGGAATTTGAGCTGCTATAGTGGTCAAACAAAACGCAAACAGGAGGATTCGAAAGACTTTCAGGGAAAAAGCGTCTTTCACGGCTCGAATCGGTCCTCTTGGGAGATTTGTTTCTTCGAGTGCGCGGGGATAAGGCACAATAAAAACTACGAGAGCGGCACTCAACAGGAGAAATACACTTATCAATAATCCAGAAAAGGCAACAATCTCCTCCTTCTCTTGAAAATACCGTGAGAGAGCCACTGGAAGCGCTCCAGCAACAAGAGTTCCACAGAGCGTCGCTCCTTCTCGTAACATTATAATTCGAGTTCGTTTCTCTACTTCCGTGAAAATCTCGAGCGCCCAAGATTCATATGGAATGAGAATAATCGTGTAAAAAAGAAAGAATAGCGCTGAAAGCACGAAATATTCCCCGCTCTCCACGCCAAAGAGCTTCATCGCGGAAGCACTACTTACCCACGCAAAAACGAGACTGCAGCTAAGAGCTCCACCGAGAACCCAGACTGGACGCCTCAAAAATGGCTTTCGTATTCGATCACTAAGGTAGCCAATCGCAGGATCGGTAATGGCATCCCAAGAACGACTCAAGAGTAACGAGCCAGAAATCGTGGCAAGCGCGACTCCGAGAGATGAGGAATGAAACTTCGGAAGATGCACAAAATAGAGTATCCCCATCGCTGAGAGTGGAACAGCTGGCAAACAGTATATGAAGTAGATCAGGGGAACTAGAAATCTCGATCTCATCTCGGAAAAAAGCCTAATACTCTTCAAGCTGTTTGATGCGAAGAACGAGCTCTTGGGCGTTTCGCATCTCTTGTTCGAGACGCATCCGCTCAGCAACATCCGTGTTCCAACGGTGCCGTGACATCAGTCCCAATGCCGCGACGTGAAAATCGAACCGAGTAGCGGAACTCTCGTTCATCAGGCGCTCAAAACAATCAAAAAAGTCAGTCCGTCCGAGGTTGCTGAGATCGGCATCGAGCAGGTAGCGACTGAGATGAGTTCTCGCAAACTGTTGTGCTCCGGCGCCGTGAGCTATTATCTGAACTTTCGTATCGAGAATCATCTGCATGATCGTCTCGACATGCTCTCCCTCAACCTCCGGAAATCTCTCCCGCTCAAAATGCGACTTAAACATCGCAGCTCCGGTTTTCTCATGGTCGATTGGCGATTTGGTAAAACCGACATCATGCCATGCCGCAGCAATAGCGAGGACTTCCATCTCCTCTTCGGGTAACCCATCAACAGAGGCAAACAGAATGCTCTCCCGCATCACATCAAGCGTGTGACTCTCGTTATGGTAGGAATAGTGAGTAATTGGAGGTGTGCTGAGGAACGACAAAGCCCGGTGAACAGAGGGGAACTCTAGCACTCGCTCCAAAAACGCCTCTTGTTCAGAATTCGTAAGCGACATATCCCCTCAGATCCTTGAAAGTCAAGGGTACTGCTCGATAATCGATATGGCTAGGGGAAACACTTCAAATGCTAGCGATGGTGGGCGCGAGCCGGATAAACCATCGTTACAAGGGCAGTCCAACACTTTCGGTACCACGGCTTATTGATCATGTTCGCGTATTCACCAATGGAGCTCATCACCGACTCGTCTTCTACCACCACGGTCTCCTTTGGCTTCTCTTTCAGATTCCCAAAATGCCCCATCGCGTATACACCGGAAGTTCGAACCTTTGCCTTTACCCAATCCTTGTGGTCAACCTCTTGAGCATCCCAAGAGTTGAGCTCGGGGGGTAGCGTCTCATTGTACAGTTTTCTCTTCTCTTCATTTACCAGTGTATTGTATGCAGCCGTAATCTCTTTAAACTTGTCCATGGCGCCGGTTGGAATCACCTCAGCGATGATTTCATCATAAAAATTTGAGTCGGGATGATACACCCGGGCAATCTCGCGATACGCTTCCCGTATCTGGTCTGAAGTGGCCTCTTTCTCGACTCCGAGTATTTCGTAGTATGTTCTTT
>JAGRAT010000276.1 GCA_020434495.1 Bdellovibrionales bacterium
GTTGCCTTCTTTCCGAGGACAGCAATGCGAACTGACAGAAACACCGCTCCCGACTTCACGGAAAGCTGCTCTGCGACAGACTCAAAGACATCGTGGAGATTTTCTTCCGAAAATCCGGTGATGGGAGCAAGCTCGGTACGAACCGCTTGTAAAATAGAGATCGCGATTTCGGGGCTCACCTTCTTATTAATCATCTGGTCTATCTCTGGGGTAAAGCCGTCATCAACGAGAAAGCTTAAAAGCTCAGGGGTCTCTTTTAGTGTTTTCACCCGCTCTTTCAGAGCAGGAATCAGCGGTGAGAGTTCTTCCAGAGAGAGAGGGAGTCCAGCGCTCTCAAGATAGGGGGTAATACGCGAAGAGAAGTCCTCGTCTGAAAGACTCCGCAGATACACCCCATTCATCCAGTCCAGCTTCGAATAGTCAAAGACCCCAGAGGAGGGATTCACCCTATCTAGAGAGAACTTCGCTACGAGCTCTTCGCGGGTAAAGATCTCCTGCTCATCACCCTCGCCTGGGGACCATCCGATTCGGGCGATAAAGTTCAGCAAGGCCTCTGGGAGGTATCCCTCTTCTCGAAACGATCCCCACGAGGTAGAGCCGTGTCGCTTCGAAAGCTTCTTCCCATCTGCGCCAAGAACCACGGGAAGATGGCAGAAAATCGGCATTTCCCAACCGAGCGCTTCATAGAGAAGGACATGAAGCGGAGTCGATGGTATCCACTCTTCCCCTCTCATCGCATGAGAGATCTGCATATCATGGTCATCAACAACCACGGCGAGATGGTAGGTAGGAGAGCCTCCACTTTTCATCAGTATCGGATCTCGCAGCGGCACGGTTTCCCAAGATATATGTCCTCTAATTCCATCATCAATGGCGATCTTCGGTGCATCGGGCATTCGGAATCGCACCACGTGTTCACACTCTTTCGAGACGTTTCTCGTTCGACACCTTCCGGAATAGCCAGGAACTTCCTTTCGAGCCTTCTGCTCTTCACGATCCCGCTCGAGCATGTCGGGTGTGCAGTCACACCGAAAGGCATAGCCAGTGTTTACAAGTTGATCCGCTATTTCTTGATAGCGATAGAGTCGAAGGCTTTGAATATAGGGCCCAAAAGGTCCTCCATTTGAATGGCCATTACTTGGATTGTAGTTCCAATGCAGATCCCGGACGTCGCCCCCATCAATCTTCGCAATCTGCGCCTTTGTCGGCCCCTCATCGATGTCAATTCCAAACCAGTCAAACCCTTCAAGGATGTACTTGATAGCACCATCCACTTTCCTTTCCTGATCAGTATCTTCGACTCGGAGGACGAACTTTCCCCCGTGGTGGCGAGCGAGTAGCCACGCATAGAGCGCACTGCGAAATCCCCCTATATGAAGATAACCCGTGGGGCTCGGGGCAAACCGTGTTCTTACTTCTTTCATCGCTAGCTCTCAATTGACATGAAGCCGGGAGGATACCGTTTTCATTCACTTTCAAGCAAGACGAGAGGAAGATCTCAACCTCCGTCTCGACCCCGGTGAAAAACCGCGGGTTGGCATTCAGTAAATCCCACTTCGTACCGATTCCAACACTGCTTGGTTGCCGAGGAGCATACTCCCTCATCAGCTCCAAACAAGTTTCTACTATTCATAGGGCTCACAATGACAAGGCTTTCAGTTCTCTTCACCGTATTCATCGTCACTATTCTCAGCTTCCTTTCAATGCCATTTGGTACTGAAATATCGTTCATCGGAACACCGAGCGCTCAAGCTCAGAGCTCGCGGGCCTCTTCCTCAAAGAAGGCAAAGCAACAGGTGGCAAAAACACGAGTGCAGATTAAGAAGGCCATAATAGCTGCCAAGAAACTCTTCAAACAGGTCCGTGATGATTCCGAATCAAGCTCAGCTGCATTGGCACTCATCAATTCCCTGAAGCTTAGTCTTAAAAACGCAAAACTTGTAAAAGCACCCGCTACGGCAAAACAATTGACCCAAGTATATAAATCCTTGGCAAAGCAGATCCTCTTAAAGGTAAAGTCTGGCGATCCAATCACCACTGGGGATATCTCTGGATTTCAAAATTCCGCAGATGACGCCGATGATAGTATCGAGGAAGGCTCAGCCTCTCAGCGAGTGGTCTATCGCCTCTCGGAACTACCAACAGCTGAAGACATCTTCACGACCAGTCCGACGAGCATCCCCTCTTCCGTTTCTCGGCTTCCAAACTTAAATGGTCTTTCGAGCGCTTTTAGCGTGCAGCAGCTCTTCTGGGAGAGCGATTCGAATTTCGACTCCATCGCAGCGGGATTAACCCAACAGCCGCAAGCAAATCAGTGCCTTGCTTTCCGTCAAACAACGGAGAGCACCATCGCTGGATATGAGGCCTGCAGATCCGCTTCAGCGATAACCGGTATCATAACCGAAATAGCTACTGGGACTTACGACGCCTGCATCGCAGCGAATGTGGTCTCGGGCGAGACTGTCGGAAATGGAGTTACTAAGACCTCTGGAAGTGTAAAAGTTGGCAGCATTTTCAACAGCCCGTCGACCACCAAATTCGAGCTTTCTAATGGCGACGATATCTTCGTACAGGTTCAAGGATCGGATTCGCTTAATGCCAACATCACCATCTGGGGTTGTTCAGCCACTGAGAACAGCAGCACAAAAAGTGTAACCCGTTACGCCGCATTCACTGTAGACGGAACGGAACTCAGCGTTGAGTACCAACGAGAACATCTCACGTCTACCGTTTCTGGCGAACTTCAGTTCACCTTAGAAGAGGATGAAGACGGAGATCTCTTCCCGAGCGGGGAGGTGTACGTAGACATCAACGCTTCAACTTCTGACAGTGTTTTCACCCAAAGTATGAGCTTTGCCCCGACAGGTCGAGCGAATGTTCTCGAATACATCGTTCGGAATTCTACGCAGTCTGAAAAGCGAATCGTTGGAAGTAATTTCTTCTCTACCGGATTTGATCGCTTTCGGCTCGGAGAATTTGCCTCAACTTATCAGTACGGCGCGGAGAGCGCGAAAACAACTGGCTATGACTTCGGGACGAAAAGCTTTATTGTGTCTTCTGCCAGCGCTTCTCTCACGAGCGGATCTCTGACACAAGAGTTCTTTTCCACTGCACCTTCTTCCCCATCACTCTCGTTTGACGAGTTCTCGTGTGACGAAACGGCGGATACGGTATTCACCGTAGATCTCTCAGCGGAATCCGTTTCCGATGCGATTGCTACCTGCACGGAGCTCCCTTCAGCTACCGATTTCTGCAGTACGGACTCCGAGATTAATGCTGCCGCCACGAACTTCCACAGCAGTTGTTTGAACTGAGGATAAGTAGATTCTGGCCCTTAGGTCAGATAGTTGGGACGACCGACTATCAGCATCCAGATGGCTCGAAATGCTATTCCAGCATGGTCTAATAATTTTTTGATAACTTCTAACGATTTGCTAACATCTTCGATATGGGATTCGATTTTGATATTTTTCGTAGTCGGGATGATCTCTTGAAGGAGGAACTGTCTGACGACGGTCTGTTAGCGCCTCTGCCAGAGAGGTTTATCGATCAAACACCAAAAGAGTTAGACGAAGTCGCTCGCTACAGCGAGGCACTTCGGCACGGAGGGCTGGACCCGGCGGAACTTGCTGCTTATGCGATACATGCTGACGCGGAGTCAATCGGACACCCATTGTCCTATCTCCAAACTGGACAACGTCTACAAGATCTTGGGCACCTAGAAGAAAGGATCCCGCCTGAAGAGCTTCGTCAAGTAGTAGCACTCTTAATTGCCAAAGCTCGCATCAAAATCGCTAGTCACATGAACGGTGAAGATGCGCCGGACCTGGACGACATGGCTCCACCAAAGCTCCGAGATAGCGCATAAAAAGCTTTATTCAAACCATCTGCAGAAAACATGCCATCAGAAGATATGGTGACCACCGATCATAAGGCTACCGCTCTCTCCCTCGACCACAAAACTGTTATACGGGTTTAGCTCAAGCTTCACTTTGGCTCCAATCTTCTCCAAAAGATCCGAAAAAGATCGTTCTCCACGCAAGGCCCTCACTGCATCTCCCCCACTTGGAAGATCGAGGTCAAAACGAATGCGCGTAGATTGCGGCGCTCCATCTCCGTTGAGATCAAGGAGATCGTGGCCAATTCCGATGCGAAAATCCCTATGACGAAATTTAAACGGCGCATACCGGTAATCATCGGTATAGGAGCCATTCCCTCCGAGACGATTGTCGGCTAACAGATCAAACCGCTCAACTCCATCCGAGAACCCGAGATCCGGTGGAAAAGTTCCCCGGTAATTCGGATCATCCAAAAGTCCTTGCTCATACCCTTTCCTAGCCTCTCGAACCAAGGCCTTGATAACGGCTTCCCCAGCCATCTCTGAGATCCGCTCAGGGTTCTCCAATAATCGCTCTATCTTGGTAATGGGCCTTGTCAATGCGTCGGTAAATGCGTCCCGAGCTTCACCTAGCCATCCTTGCTCCGATTCGATCGGCGGAGGAGTGCGTGAAGGTCGTGGGACCCCGAACATGTCTCCTAGTGCGGACGCAGAAACGAAACTTCTCGCTCCGCTCCCAGGAGAGAATGCTCCCGTTACTTGAGGAAGGGAATCTCCTTCCGGTGGCGCAGAAAATGATCCAAAATCATTCGGTTGCGTTCCCTGACAACCGCTAAATCCTACAGTAGATATTAATCCAAGGGCATAACTCGCAAGCACCTTCCCCAAACGACCGCTTTTTGATGAGAATCCCCGTCCTGATTCTCCTGAGAAATTCTCCTCCGAAAGTGACAAGGAGGCAGAATCCAAGGGGTGAAATGAAGTGTCTAGCGAAGGGAGCTCTGAGTTCGAGGGGGCTGGAGTCCTTGCCCGCGCTAAA
>JAGRAT010000277.1 GCA_020434495.1 Bdellovibrionales bacterium
CTTACGACTTCCCCGGTCACATCGACCAAGGCCGCAGTGCCGTTCACACAGCCATCAATCACTCCTTGGTCAATAAACTTCCAGAGCAACTTCGCCATCCCCTCAAGAGGACGAACGATAACTGCGTTGTACAACTCATCAACGTAGTATTTGTCTGCGAGAATCTGCTTCACTGCGGGAAGTAGCTGGGAGAGCTTTGCTGGGACGCTCTGCAACACCGTATAGAAGATGAGCGCTGCGGCTACCCCAAGCAGCCCCGGCCAAGAGTGAATGAGTGAGGCAAGGATCTGCTCACTATCATGAACGTGGCCAACGGGGATGGAGTGACCTAACCACAATTGCAGGGAGACGAGCCCGTTGAGCACGCCTCCACCAAGCGCAAGAACTGCTAACACGATGAGGGGTATCGTCATCGTAAACGGAGACTCGTGTGGGTGAGCGTGCCCTCGGTATTCACCCAAAAATGTCATTGCGAAACTTCGCGTGACATAAAAGGCGGTCATCATGGCAGCTAAGGTAAGAACGATAGTGAACGGTCCGTCGTATACTTGAAGGTAGTGATTCAGCTCACCACTATGGGAGAGCGCTTCAACGATGTGGTGTTTAGAGAAATAGCCAGAGAGCGGGAAGATCCCGGCAATCGCCACGGTTGAAATAAGGTAGGTGGTTCCTGTAATCGGCATCACCTTCCACAATCCTCCCATTTCACGCATATCCTGCTCGTGATGGCAGGCATGAATAACGGAACCAGAACCGAGGAAGAGGCATGCCTTAAAAAAGGCATGCGTTACGAGGTGAAACACCGCAACCCAATAGGCCCCAGACCCTGCAGCAACAAACATAAATCCAAGCTGGCTCACCGTTGAGTAGGCAAGCACCTTCTTAATGTCGTTCTGAACCAGCGCTATGGAAGCTGCGACAATTGCCGTAAGCACCGCGATACAAACGACGATAAGGGATGCATACGGGGTGATATCAAAGAGAAAGTGCATCCTCGCTGTGAGGTACACCCCAGCAGTCACCATGGTTGCCGCATGAATAAGGGCAGAAACAGGAGTTGGGCCGGCCATGGCATCTGGCAGCCAGACGAAGAGTGGAATCTGGGCGGATTTCCCTGTAGCTCCGATAAAGAGACAAAGCGCTATCGCTGTGAGTAACGCACTATTATCTACGGCGCCACTGATTACCCCCTTTAGCTCGACGAAATCGAGCGAACCGAAAAACTGAATCAGGAGAAATAGCGCCAATAGGAAAGCTGCGTCACCGATTCGGTTTACGACGAATGCTTTCCGGCCAGCTCCAGCGAAAGCGATGTTCTTGTGCCAAAAACCGATGAGGAGGTAGGAGCAGAGACCAACCCCTTCCCATCCAACGAAGAGAACGAGCAAGTTCCCTCCGAGAACGAGCAAGAGCATTGAAAACATAAACAGATTTAAATAGGAGAAGAAGCGCGGGCGAGACTCATCTTCTGCCATGTAGCCAATGGAGTAGAGATGAATCAAGCTTCCGATTCCGGTCACCACCAAACACATCACAGCGGTGAGAGAATCAAACCGAAAGAGGAAATCGACCGAAAAATTTCCCGCAGAAAACCAGTTAAAGAGGTTTGCTTCGAGGGCGCGATAAGTATTTTCGACGATAGAGTGCTCTCCATGCGCTCCGGCCGATGCGACCTTGTGAGCACTGACGCTCAGGAGTTCTCGCAACTCTCCAAAACAGATAAGGGTGAAAATAAAGGAGAGCACGCTCGCTCCGGTGGCAATCCACCCAGCAAGGTCCTTTGCCTTTAGTCCGACAAGATACGCAACCGCTGCCCCAACAAGAGGGAACAGTGGAATATACGCGAGGGCTGCACTCTGTTCTACCGTAACCACAAAATCTCCATTCAGTTCAACCGAAAGAAACTGTTTGTCCTAATCACAAATACAAAAAAAATCGAGCATACAGTACTGAATCTACACCCGCCTTATTACGGGTATACCACGTCGTTACAGGCGCAACTGCGAGGCATCGGTAGTTTCAGTCGATTGTAAGTTTCGAAAAACGGAGATGATAATTGCTAATCCGACAGCAGCTTCAGCTGCGGCAACAACCATCACGAAAAAAACCGCTATCTCTCCGTCGAGGTTTCCCACCCGTCGAGATAGCGCAACAAAAGCGATATTCACCGCATTGAGCATGATTTCAAGGCACATGAACGCCACAATAGCGTTCCGCCTGACTACGAATCCGATTGCTCCTATGGTGAAGAGGATAACCGAGAGAATGATGTAGTGTGCGGAGTAATCCATCTCTATCATTTCCCCTCCCCCTCAATAGCACTTCCCGAAGAAGTCGCATCTCCTGAACGTGGGTAACTGGTCTTGGCAAGCATTGCCGCACCAACAAGAGCAGCCATTATAAGGATCCCAGCTGCCTCGAACGGTAAAAGGTAGTTGGTGTAAAGCAACCTACCCACAGCTTCAACTGAACCGACGACAGATTCTCCAGTCCGCTGCTCAACTGGGAACTGCTGCAACGCCTCCCGGGAGACAACAACAACAAAAAACGCCCCCATACAGCCAGCGCCAATAAGCTGAAACAGCCCTGCGAGTCTTCGCTCTTCCTCCTTTATAGTGAGGAGCATCAAAACGAAGATAACGAGAACCATGATGGCACCCGCATACACGATAATCTGGACCATGGCGAGGAAGTGCGCGTCGAGAGCTGCAAAGACACAGGCCACTCCCACAAGGTTCACCACCAGACAAAGCGCTGAGTGAATCGGATTTTGCGCGAGCACCACCCCTAAAGCGGAAGCGATCAGCAGTGCTCCTAAGACTATCAACGGTAAAGACATCTTTTCCTCACGAAACAAGTTTCCACGCCGCAGCCACAATCAAATTCACGATGCTAAGCGGCAAGAGCATCTTCCACCCAAGGCTCATGAGTTGATCGTAACGGAAACGCGGCAACGTCCAACGAATAGTAATCTGTAGAACCGAGAAGGCGAGCACCTTCCCCATAAAGACTCCGTGCCCAATGAGAGCAGCCCACCAAGCTCCTTCGGGAAGCTCAAGAAACGGGATGTTCCATCCACCGAAGAAAAAGACAGAGAGCACGATTGAGAAGAGTGCAATCTCCGCAAACTCCCCTAACCAGAACAGGAGGAATTTCATTCCAGAATACTCAGTGAAATACCCTGCAACGAGCTCAGATTCACTCTCGGGAAGATCGAATGGTCCGCGCTTTGTTTCTGCCATACCGACGACAAAGAGGATGAGGAAACAGAGAAATCCGGTTGGGAACATGAAGAACACTCCCCAATTAAGTATGGAGCCGCTCTGCATCTCAATAATCTGGTAGAGATCAAAAGTACCAAAATGAAGCACGATGGTTGCAAAAACGATTCCCATCGCAAGTTCATAGGAGATCATCTGCGCCGAAGCACGAAGCGCTCCAAGCAGCGAGAACTTGTTGTTTCCGGTCCACCCTGCGAGAACAACCCCATAAACGGCGATAGAACCCATGGCGAGCAAGAAGAGGACACCCGTACTAATCTCAGCAACCTGGAATCGAATGGTTGTATCGAACAAGGTAACATCCGGCGCTATGGGGATGACGGCAAAGGCGAGAAATACTGGGAAAACCGCCATAAATGGCCCAAGCGCATGCATGAAGACACTCGTCCCCTCTGGAACAAAATCTTCTTTAAAAAGAGCCTTAAACGCATCGTTGAGAAGGGTATTAATTACACCAATGGATCCCAAGAAGCGAAACACGGCGAACGCGGGCCTTAAGACGATATTTCGCGCCAGAAATGAAAGCGGCTGCAGTACAAGAACATCAGTCTTTAGAAGATCCCCGACGAAGAAGTTCGTTCCAGCACGATTTGCACCGACCCGATCTTGAATGAGAGCACTCCCCTTCCGCTCAACCCAGGTGCAGAACGATGCCAAACCAAGGGTTATCTGCTGGATGATGAACCCTTTTATAAAAATTCCAATCACAGCGTTCATGCTCTGCTATCCCTCCCCTCAGCTTCGTTCGACTGTTTCGATGAAGCTTCTCCATGAGCTTTTGGTGTGTACGTTTTTAAATCTACGCCCCCCTGCTTCACATCTCGGATGGTCAATCCAGCAAGACGAGGTTCGGCCTGAAGGTACGATAAGGTGAGATCTCGGTCGGCTCGAGCTTCAACGATCGATTTCCCGAGATGCTGCGCGACAAGTCCAACTGCTCTCCAGTGTGGCAGTGTCCCTTCCAATATTGGAGTAGCCTGCTGCGCGTACTGCACGCGATCGTCCTTGTTAATCAGCAGCCCACTTTTCTCAAGAATACTCCTTCCGGGAAGCACCACAGAGCAGTTGTCGAAAAGCGGTCCTTCACGATCACAGAGGATGCCAAGAGAAAACGGCATCCGATTGATGGCTTGAAGTAGCTCCATATCTGAAAAATCCTGCTCGGCAATAGCCCGATCTCCGACGAAAATCACACTGTCATAGACATTGCCCTTCAACTGTCTCAGAGCTTCTTCGTAGCGTTGTTCAAGCTGCTCTCGGGTACCTTCCTTCTCGCCTTTCGCAAAAACTCCACCGCGGAAGTTCGCAGCATAATCGGGACTCACAAGTATTTTCTCTAAGTCAGAGAGTGTGCGGCTACGAAGCGCCGTCACAACCTTTGAATTCTCAAGACACTTCTCGTTAAAGGACTCAACGATAGCGAACTCTTCCACTGTGAGATCCGGAGCGACGAGAATAAGGCAGTTCCCCTTTTTTAGCTCGGAGGTCTTCTTCAGCGCCTCTTCAAGGGACTTCGCTTCACCTTTCTCATAGGCAGACGTCACTCTTACCTTTGGCAGAAACCTATCGAACCCGTAACGCCCCTCATCGCAAAG
>JAGRAT010000278.1 GCA_020434495.1 Bdellovibrionales bacterium
CGGCAATAACTTTCGAGAAGCGCTCTAAGAATTCTTCTTAGTGGCGCACTCGATATACGCACGGTGGAGTCGCTCAAACGCCGCAGGGAATCCTATCTGGAGATCGATAACCTCACACGCACACCGTTGGAGGGTCTCCTGGCACTTTTCCTCGACTTCTTCGCGCATATCATCCAGGAAAAGCTGCAACAGCCTCTGCTTAGTGAGTTGAATATTCCGCGCTAACCCTCTTGGGCTCGTTGAAGACCACCTATGATGCTTCTCGAACGCGGCGACCGTTTCATCGATTCCCTCTCCCTTAGTCGCTATCGTCCTGACGATCGGTGGCTCCCAATCCTCCGGCGAATGCTCCACCAAACCAATGAGCACCCGTAAATCTTTCTCGAGAATATCAGCACCAAAGATATCGCTCTTGTTGATAATGAAGAGATCCGCAATCTCCATTATCCCAGCTTTTAGCGATTGCACACTGTCACCCATTCCCGGGACCAAAACGACAGCGCAGGTATCCGCACTGCGCACAATATCCACCTCGGCTTGTCCCACCCCAACGGTCTCAATAATGATGACATCAAAAGGGGCACACTGAAGAATGTGCAACGCATCGTGAGTTCCACGACTTATTCCACCCAACGCACCGCGAGTGGCCATACTTCGAACGAACACGGAATCAAGTGACAACGCGGTAAGCATTCGAATGCGATCCCCTAGCACAGCTCCTCCCGAAAAGGGGCTTGATGGATCTATAGCGACCACAGCTACTCGCTTTCCGCTGTTCGCCAGCGAAAAGGACAGCTGATCAACCAGGCTGGATTTCCCGGCTCCGGGCGATCCTGTAATTCCAATAATTTGGGCTCGCTCGGATCTCTTCGGCAGCGCACTCAACAGTGCACGCGAGCGCTCCACGCGATTTTCAGCTAAAGAGATCAACCGAGCGATCATTCTAGTGTCGCCAGCAACAACACCATTTATGAGCTCGTCATCGGAAAATGTAGTCATGAGAGAAGTCCACTGGTTTCAGCTGGTTACATATCGTCCTCAGTGTACCGAGAATCGCTGACCCCGTCGAGTCGTGCAATACAGCCCCAAATTAAAGAATTTCCAAAGTTTCGATAATCGATTGAACCAAAGTTACATCGTATCTGGGCTGTTCCGCTGAAGCGCAAATTGATGAGTCTCACGGCCCATCGTTAAAAGCCCTACTGCAAGTTCCTGTACACCTTTTTCAGGGAGGATAAATGACGAAGTCCCCAACCAACAACGATCTTCAGTCATTATCACTAAGCGAAACAGTGGTAAAAGAAGTAGCTGTTCCAACCGCACAGACAGACGCACGTTCTGCACAGGTGGGCACTATCGAGAGACACCTTCTCGATATTTCAAATCTTCAAGATGAAATTCAGACCCGTCCCATTTACGACCTCCTCCACACCTGTCTTCAGAAACTTGACGGGGCGCAACAACTCTTCCTCGTGGTCGGAACTCGATCCGAACACCAAATCGCTCGTTGGTTCTTGGAAACATTTCGCTCCGATAGCAACCCATATAATCCTGCCAAAATCCCTACCATTACCCTAGTACGAGCTTTCCGACACAACGTCGATTCGACTCAACTCGCTCGAATGCTCAGCACTAGCGTATCAAATGGAGATGTCGTCCTCTTCTTTCCCAACTGCTCGGAATCAAAAGAGCTCGCGACGGTCGTACGCGACGTAAAAGCTTCGGGAGCTCTCACCATAGCACTAGGCGTAGCGGACAGAGCACTTCCGCTTGAGCAACACACAAAGCAAAGCGTTCCAATTGGGAGAACCAGCCTCCCCTTACCAGCAAATGAGTCCCGACTGTTTCTTCTCCTTTCACTTATTGCGAGAACACTTCAAGACAAAGCGATAGCACCGCGACCAGAAGGATTCTTCCGTGCAAGGTCCCATGTGGTAAATCAGCTTAAGACGGCACAGAGAAAGTCTGCCGGATACGATGCTTAGCGCTACTGATCTCTACTGACAAAAAAGAACCGAGCGGAAGACCCCCATCTTCCACCCGGCACTTAAGAATGAGGTGTGAATATCTGTATATACTGCCCGCAAATAAAACTGCCGGTCTCGTCGTCGAGAGCTAATCGCTTTCGAATGATTCTACCGGCAGTATGTGTTGTCCCTCCGGAGGACCTCCCGGCAACTTCAGTTGCCTTCAGTATAACTTCTCCTTTACTAAGCTAACTGGATAATTTCATTTAATAGCTGATCGATCGAAGTAATAATTCGCGAATTCGCTTGGAACCCCCGTTGCAGAGTAATAAGCTTCACGAATTCAGTCGCAATATCTGTTGTCGAAAGCTCAAGAGATCCAGATTGAATCTCTCCAAATGTACCAGCACCAGGACGACCTTGAATTGGCTCCCCAGATTCATTTGATTGCGCAAGCAGGTTTCCCCCAACTCTCTGCAATCCTTCCGGGTTTGAAAAGTTCACCAGCCCAAGTTGCCCAATGACCGCATTCTCACCGTTATCAAGGAGAGCGAAGATCTCTCCATTTGTTGAGATGCTCACGGAAGTCACCGCACCGACACCTTGTCCATCTTGGGTGATAGAGGAGACGTTTGGATTTGCGGCGAACTGACTAAACGAGGAGAGGTCGATATTAAACGACTGCGATGAAGATCCGTTCCCCCAAGGGATATTCGCTGCGGCAAGAATCCCTCCCCCAGTGGTAGCAGGATCGAACAGTCCAGAAGATGCAAAGTCCATTTGACCTTGCGCTATCAGTCTCGGCACTCCAGCAGGGGTATCCCCAACATCTTCTGAATTGACATACGCTGCAGCTACCCACTGATTCGGGTCAGTATCGTCTTTGAAAAAATATACTGTTACCGTATGAGCTTGCCCGAGCGAATCGATGACATCTACTACCGTTTGAAACGCAGCAGCATTTGATAAATCGGTGTAGGTTGGAGTAGCAGCAACACTACCAGCGGCAGGCGCTTGTAAAGCTGCTGGCAGCGTATCATTGGCCGCATTCGCAAGAGCCACCGTTGCTGCCGCATTTGCATCAAGGTTCCCGGTTATGGTAACCGCAGAAGTCGGTGAGGTACTGGAGGAAACGTTGTTAATGTTCAGCGGGGCAAGAGCACCCGTTCCGTTCGTTGGGAATCCAAGAACACTAAAACCGTTCTGGTCGACGATATTACCGGCAGAGTCCGTTTTGAAGTTTCCAGCTCGGGTATAAAAACGTTGAGCACCATCTGCAACTACGAAGAATCCATTACCGTCGATCGCCAAATCGAGGGGACGACTTGTAAACTCTAGCGTCCCTTGAGTAAAGTTCGCTGTCGTAGCAGCGAGCTGCGATCCCGAACCGATTGTTTTTCCTGTCGCCTGGCCACCAGCAATAAGATCCTCAAATTCAGCTCGGCTCGCCTTGTACCCGATGGTACTTGAGTTCGAAATGTTATCACCAACGACGGCGATAGCTGCACCGTGACTACCAATCCCTGCTCGACCAGAAAAAAGACCATTAACAATACTCACGTGCGTTCTCCTTCAACCTTAGTGTTAACCTCAGTACTACCTTCTCTTCCCTCTACGAGCGTATGCTACGCGGGAAGTTGTACTCGCTTGATATCAGCGGTATCTACTTCTCTATCCCCAACGAGTAACGTTGGCTGCGGTCCAGGAATGTATCCATTCACCAAACCTGCTATTGAAACTTCAGGACTAAATGTTTCGCCCCCGGCGGAACTCGCAACTACTCGCGCTTGGTAATCTCCACTCACGGTAGTCAATTCAGAGAGATCCACCCTCTGAGTTCCTTTGCTCATTGGACCGGCGTTGATTAATTCTCTGACATTTCCGTTAGAATCTAATAGCTCAACTTGAACATCAGCTGCATCTTGGTCAAGGTCAAAGGCGACCGTTCCACCGTCCCCGCCCTTTACCGAAACAACATCAGAATCAAGCCAAACCTCTTGCCCAAGATACGATGCGAGTGAGCTGAAGTCGCCTCCATTCACTCCACCATCAAGCTTTTGATTGATATCAATGAGCTGCTCAACCTGTGAAAATTGCGCTAATTGGACAGCGAACTCTTCATTCTGCATCGGATCTAATGGATCCTGGTTCTGCAACTGCGTTACGAGAAGCTCTAAAAACTCCGCCTGATCGACAACCTCAGCGTTCTTGTCACTCTTTTGAGGCAAGCTCGTCAAGCTGGGATCAAGACTCTCTAGTGGATTTATCGAATTCATCGTTCCTCTTTCCCTCTTACGCTACCCAATGATCCATAGTCGTCGAGTTCTCAATCGCTCCACTCGAAAGTGAGCCACTGGGGGTGGAACTCGTTGCACCAGAATCACCGCTCATGTACTGCTGAAACTCTTGCTCATCTTGAGCTGAGGAATCATGTCCCTCTCCCGAACCCCCGTCTTGGCGAACCGAAACACTCACCGAGTCGACTTCCAGCCCCAGGGCTCGGAGCATCTGCTGTAGCTCCTGAGACTTCTCTCGGAGAAGATTGTTTACATTCGCATTATCTGCAGCTAACCGTGCATGCAAAACTCCATCCCGTAGACTGACATCAACTCGAACGCTACCGAGTGAAGGTGGATCTAACCGGAGTGAAATAGTCTTTCCATCTCGTGATTTTGCTACTTCTTTTAATGCCTCTTCTACCTTCTTCATGGTTCGAAGCTCTTGTCCTTTTGAAAGCTCCTGAGCGTCATCCTTCTCTACATTCCGCTGAATCTCTCGGGCCTTGTTAGCAAAAGCGCTGCTACTGTGATTTTCATGTTGCCCACCCTGAGCTTGATTCGCTGAGGACACTGAAG
>JAGRAT010000027.1 GCA_020434495.1 Bdellovibrionales bacterium
GAAGCAACCAGAGAAGAGCTTGAAATTGAAGAGTATGTGTTCAAGCAGTTTGGAATCATTCCCACTGATTACGATTTTGCTGAATGCATCAGGCCGGCCTTCTTTAGACAAGCATCCGCCTTTTACAGCCCACGTCGGAAAGAAGTAATTCTTCCGGCCTGGTCACCAACCCCTACCCAAACACTCATCCATGAAGCAGTACACGTTCTTCAGGATCAGCAACTTGATCTCGCTGAAAACGACGCCTTGAGAGGTTTCTTTCATGATCGCTCACTTGCCTCAGGAGCTCTTCTGGAGGGAGATGCGCGAATGATCACGCGGCAAATTCTCCAGAAATACCCCTACATCAACGACGATAGACCAACTCAGCCGTTTGAAACTCTACCTATCCCAGATCCAAAGTGCAGCTTCCCTCATTCACTGACACGGCTATTTGATTTTCAATACGAAGGTGGTCTTACCTATTGGCAAAAATTGAACGAGAGATATCCAAACGCTTCAAGAAAGGAAGTGCTCAGGCTTTTTCCAACTCAGACGAGTATCATTTTGCAACCCGAAAAAACTTTCGAGGCTCCAACAGATGAAATTTGCAGAGGAACAAAAGGGGAGTATGCTCGCTCGCTTGGCGTTGCCATGATTCAAGAGGCGCTTATGACGATGGTTCCAGAGAAACGCGCGATGAGCATTGCGTCTGATTTATCTTTTGATTGCTATCATGCCACAGCAAAAAAGGTTCTTTGGACTTCGACATGGGAGACAACACAAAGTCTTACCGAATTTTTGTATTTCGTACGACGGATGAAAGAACTCTCACCGACTCTTTTCGAGGGTAAATTTTCTAGAGAAGGGGTCACACTAACTTTCTATGGGGAGAAGGCAGCCGTTAGTCCGCAAGTAAGGTAAGTATCAAAACTCCCAGAGATCTGTTGCTTGCTCGGAAACTTCGGGCTCGTATTTTCTGATAATCTCGATTAAATCTCCGGCTCGCTCAAATTTGCGATGAATTCGTTCCAACCCGCGAAGTACCCGAGCCGCTGTGCCTGGTATCCACTGTGCATACCTCTCCCTACCCTCATTTGCGAGCTTGGTGAAGCGACCAGCCACCCGCATATCCCAGTGGACAGCGTACTCACTATACATCTGACGAATATCCCCTCCGCCACTATAGTCCTGAAATGCCTGATTCATTAACTCTCGATGCAGCGATTCTCCGAGCAAGAGATCCATTCCTCTATCGCAAAGAATGGCGTGGATATCTCTTGCTGGAGACTCCAAACAAGCATCTTGGAAATCAATAACTCCGAGCTGGCTATCTGCCAAAACATGGACATTGTGTGAGATAAAATCGTAGTGGCTTACGTACTTTGGATGAGAGAGCACTTCTTCGGAAAGCTGTTCGGTGAACTCGTCAAAAATGGTGAGCTCCCGTTTAGACGGGGAACGCTTCGCGAGAAAGTACTCCGTGAACTCCTTTGGACCTTTAAGCAACTGATCAATAGAAGGCTGCTTCTCAAAAACGATGCATGGAAGATTTGCAAGATCAGGTGATAAGGCACGAAATGAAACTAAGAGCGCGATCGCTTGATGCATCTTCTCTCGAATGTAGTCCGAGGCATCAATTCTCAAAATCGGATCAAAGCCATCCTCTTTCCAAGACTCGAGAGCATTCCAAAGCGGTCGCTCCCCGAAGTCCTCAAGTAAGAGATACCCTTCATCGCGGGCATCTGCAAAAATTTGTGGGACCCGTATTCCATTAAGTTGAAATAGCTTTTGAACCTCTACAAATGCATCGCTTTGACTAACCTCTCTTGGCCCACCTCCGAGTGGACCGAATCCCTCTACCAGCTGCAACAGTAGAGCAGTGGGAAATTCTCCCTTAACATAATGAATACGTGCATACCGGCGTGGCGAGACATCTGGAGCTAACGGCTCTGCACTCTTCGGCTCGCCCAAATATGGCTGTTTTGAGAGCTTACGTGCTATTGATACTAAGTCAGTCATGGAGAAGTAGATTATACCAGTTCAATATGCCGAGCACCGGAAAATCATCGATATGGTCAGAAGGCCGCAAAAAGAAGTTGTTAACCGAGCTTGAGCGGCTCTATCCAGACCCTCAATCAGAACTTCAGTTCCAGAATGACTATCAATTGCTGATTGCGGTGATATTGTCCGCTCAGTGCACTGACAAAAAGGTCAACGAAGTCACCCCTGCGCTGTTTCGAAAATACAAAGATTTTAAACAACTCGCCAAAGCCTCTGTTTCAGATGTTGAAACTCTTATTAGGCAGGTCAACTATTTTAAGACCAAATCAAAGAATATCGTCGCAACAGCAAAAATTGTCGCAACCGATTACGATGGAAAGCTCCCTCTGGAGCGCTCTGCCCTGGAGGCTCTCCCCGGAGTGGGAAGAAAAACCACAAACGTTGTCCTCTCAGAAAAAGGAGTAGAGCCAGCATTTCCGGTCGATACTCACGTTTATCGGGTGTCTCGTCGACTAAGGCTCGCAACAAGAACAGATCGGGACAAAGTAGAAGAGCAGATTCGGATGAAGTTTGACCCGTCCCTTTGGAGAAACCTTCACCATTGGCTTATTTTTCACGGTCGTCGAGTCTGCAAGGCACAAAACCCTCTCTGCGACGAATGCACCTTGTCGAATCTCTGCCCGAGTTCTGAACCGTAGCCATCTGGAGAGATCTCTTAGAGAGAGGACATAGCCAGCCTTACAAAATCTTCTTAGCAAGGAGTTAGACAACAAGCCAATCAAAACTGCCCAATTTGGACATTCCGAGTAGGTTCTCAAAAATCGCCAATAACCCACTGTTATTACTCCACTTTTCCCGCGCAACCCTGATTCGCCTAGTTCACTGATTAAAGAAGCAATTCCCCTGACACCTTGGATTTGTATGTGAGGGATATGTGGGTCTCCTTTGTAGCAAGCAAAGCCCCAAACAACTCATCCCTGGTTTTTGGTGTGGTGGAAAAGTAATGCTCCAGCTTCGGGACGGACAACTTGTAAAGCTCTTGATGGTACCGGTAGTCCGGTTCCTCATCCGTCACTCAGTCGGATTCCAAGCAGCTTCTCAGATTATGAAAGAGCTCTATGTCAAAGCGGCAAGAGAAAATCTTGAAAGAGAAAACTCCAAAGTGAATGCAAGTAGATTGAGCGCCATTACCGGTATCCACCGTCGAGATGTAAACGAGATTCTCGAGATGGAGTCGTTCGAACCGGGAAGGTACCAAGCAAGCATCGCGGCACGGGTTCTTACGGTGTGGGAAAATTCAACTCAGTTCATTGATAAAGCAGGCAATCCTCGCATCCTCTCATATAAAGGGACGGAGAATGACTTCCAGCAGTTAGTAAAGAGAGTGAGCTCGAACCTACATCCGGGAACTGTACTCTTCCAACTCGAGCGAATGAACGCGGTAAAGAAGTCAGGCGATGGGATTTCTCTTGAGAAACCAGCGGCAGTGCTAAACGCCGGGGATGTCAATGTATTCAGATTGCTCGCTGCAGATATGGATAGCCTTGTTTCTGCGGTAGAAGAGAATGCACTTCGAGATGAGAAGGCCTCTGAGCCAGGAAACTTACACATGACAACACGATTTGACCGAATCGATCCTGACAAACTCGCTTACATCCGTCACTGGCTCGTAGAGGAAGGGAAAAAATTCCACGAGAAAGCACGAAAGTTCCTAGCCCGATATGATGAAGATCTCAACCCGAATATCGGTCCACTACGGGGAGATGTCGCTGAAGTTACCGTTTCAACATTCAGTCATACAGTAACACATCCTCAATCTCTCGAGGCGAACAAGCAGGAGAAGGCGTCATGATGAGGAATTGGATTTTACAAACTCTAAAGCATCTCGGTTGTGAAAAGGCTGTCAAAGGCAGCGAAAGAGGAAACGGTAGCACCCCTCTAGTTGTTATCACGGCGACAGTCCTTGGAGCGGCTACCATTTTAGGAATGGGACATCTCGGGCACAAAGCAAATGAAAAGATAGTTGAGATGGCTTGTGGTCTCGAAAATGGCGGTGGCACCGATGTAAGTCCTGGTGGAGGTGGTGCACAAGTGTCTGTTTCGGTTTCACTCACAACCGCAAACGGTGGTGGTGGCAATGTAACTCGTTCTTGCTTACCGATCGCAAACAGTGGGCTTGACCTCGGAGAATAGAGGCGCAACTCGCACATTCTTTAGCAACAGCGAAATTTCGCATAAAAAGTATCGATGCAGCCACAGAGATAGTGCCGAATTTGGATTTTATACCGAAGGCAACTGAAGTTGCCGGGTGGTCCCCCGGAGGGACAACAAATACTGTCCGTAGAATCAGCCGAAAGCGATCAGCTTTCGATGACGAGACCGGAAATTTCATTTGCGGGCAGTATAGTAAGTTCAAAATCTACTACGTACAACGGATATGTCTCGGTCTACTCGAGCACGAGCACGTATACGGGTATGCTACGTGGATGACGAAATCGTACCTCTGTACCCACCGCACGTTAAGTTAAGGCGGAAATAAGAAGCATACTCGTTAAGGTGAGTGTTAACGCGAAACCCGCAAAGTTTACAAAGTTATGAAAATCAAATACTTCGAGATCCTCGCGCCCTTCGCCTTAAAAAAATCAAGTGAGCGCCGGATGCGTCGCAAGCTCAACTTAACGGGACCGCGAGACTTCCTCCTTAGGTCGAAGAGTATACTCGCGCGTCGAGCGTGTTGGTCCTATCGAGTAATGAGATCATGGCTTAGGAGCACAGTTCAAGCACTGAAACACACAATTTCTCTTCATCTCAGCCTTATTCCCACCACAAACGCATCCTACAAGATCCATAACTGATCACATTGGACACTTTTCGTGTACTGCACCGAATGTGATCAATCAGTTAAAAAAATCTCACTTTTATCGCTTCTTTAGTTTTGAAAATCGCTGCATACCTTATATGTATCTCATGAAGATGGTGCGCATAAACCAGCTCATCCGCTTCTTACGAGATACATGAGAGAACAATTACGGAGGACTCACAAAAAGATTCGCTTGATGGTAAACCCCACACATTGAGCAAAATCTGAGTTCTTCAACCTCAATACCACATAGGGTGGTAGCCTTGTTTAACCCCCCCCCACATACCCAGCAAGGCTACCACCTGTTTTTTTCTCAAATTCAAAACGTCACAATTCTCAATACTCAGGAACCAACTTCATCCTGGTCAACTTGGACATTTCTCAGTTTTCTAAAGAAACAAAATCGGTCTCTTAGAAATTTCTGAAACGAAGATCTTATTTTCTCAGAACGACCGAAACATATCTTTCCTTGAGATCACTCTTCGAGCATTCAAGCTCTTAGGATTTTCTTCGATACCAAGGGATGGTGGTTTCATGACTAGCGCTCGCCAAATTGTTAACCAAGACCACCATCCCTCTCTTTTCTTGCTCCCTGCCCTCAGTACAGAAGGGACTTTTACCCAATTTCTAATCTCTATTGCATTCTCCAGTTTTCTAGTCCTGATAGCAGCGACAAGGGCTTTTGCTGGGCCAGGAATAAATTTTGTGGGCGATATCATCACCCCAGCCGACATCCCAGCGGTGGCAAAGGCCGCAGAATACGTCACGGAGAAATCCCTTGAAGCTTCTCAGCTCTTTGGTGATTCGATTCAGCAGGGGAAGTCGCCGGCTGAGGTCAACCGCCTGGCAACTGGGATAGCACTCGGGCGAAGTGGAAGTCTTGAGTACCAAGATGCTCAGCGTAGTTACGCTGGGGGCAACGACCCTCTCAGCATCGCTGCGCTCATGTTTGAGGACTACGTGAAGATCATTGTGGACTTCTATACGGGCGCAAGCGAGTGGAAGATCAATGGGATTTGTAGCAACCTCCTTAGCGAAGTTCCATACCAAGAATACTACTACCCGGTGGCATCTGGAGAGATTACTTCCGACCCCTTTCGTGGTAGCCACCTCGATAATGTTGTTGTTGCACCAACATTTGAAAGTTTTATTCAGAACGGTCCGATGCTTCCGATTGTCACTCGTGATGAGATTACCGGATTCCTCGATGGGTATTCCCTTTCCGAAACTCTAACCCCTTATGATGTCGAACGCGTTAGGGCGCCTACCCATCCAAAAAGCAGCGGAGCTCAACCGAATTTCAATGAGCGAGTTATCAATTCTGGACTCTCTATCGGGACGAAAGGAAATATTCCAACCGCATCAGGTTCCGCTTCAAGCATCAAAGGAATGAATGTTTCATTTAAACGCGGTGAACAAGGAGAGAGTTTTCGAAACCTCGAGTTTCACCGCTTCTCAAATTTAGTAACGATCACCAAAGGCAAGTTTCCAGTCGTTCCGCTCGGAAATTGCCATCAACGGCTACGCATTCTCGAAAGGGAAGCACCTTTTATTCATCGGAGCGATAACCCTCTCCTCTTCCCCCTTACCCGAGCAAACAGCTATCAAGACCTATATCTCCTGCTCAAGCGGAAAGTGGACAAGGTTCAGCTCTCAGCTAGCCCCGGACATTGCATTGGCCACGACTTCTCGCAAGCAAGAGGACTGATCGGTTCGATTGGGGCTTGGCCCTTCGATCCCCGGTTTGGATCTCTCTCAAAGGTAAACCCGGGGGTAAGCGGCGGTATCTGTCAACTCTATGGGGCAAATTCGGACAACTGCTTAACAGGAGCAGGAAGCCTCTATCCACTTACGAATCGAATAGCAAAGAGCACCACCTTTGAAGCGGATTTTTACACCAGATTCCTAAGAGCAGATAAGCTGACCGGTCTAATCACAAAAAACAAACTGCCAAGCTTTCATAGAGAGGGCAGCCGACGAGGAGGGAGTCGCTATCCAAGCAAGCTCCAGGTTCTTGAATCAAGTTTTGGCTCTACTCCTCCAAGGGTAGTTCAGCCAGGAACATGGAAAGACCATTGGAGAGACCCCGCGAGCCGAATTCAAACGGAGCGAAAAGGAACAGACATTGATATTGCACGTTACGTCGAATGGACAGGGATGAACTGCTGTCCTTCTGGATACTTCGTCGTCGCTGGACCAGTGCCTGAAGAGAAAGGGCGAAGAATCTACAAAGCAGATGGATGGAACTAACGAAAACTCATCAGCAGCAGTAGTATCTCAAACAATCTCTCGGAAGTGGGGAATGACTGTCGAAAGCGATCTAAAGACCGAGCGCCTGTCTTAGCTGAGGCTCACTGAAACCTTTAAGATACGTATCACCCACCTTAATAATAGGCACCCCTCCTCCACCTGCTTGCTGATGCTTTTTTTTGCCGGTGGAGCTCTTCTCGATATCGAATCTCTTAAATTTTACCTTGTTCGCCTTCAAAAATTTCTCTGCAGCTTTACACGCTCCACACCACGAGGTGACATAAATTTCTACATCCTTAGAGTTGGTAGCGGACTCCGAATTCATCTCGGCCAACTTAAAATCGCTCTTCATAATCGTCGGCAACTTGTGAGGAGCATCCACCTGATCACGGTACTGAGCGGGCACATCTTGCGGGTCAGTAACGTAATGCGAACTCCCATCTTCTGTGACGTACTTGTACACTTCGCTCAGAGCAACTGAAGGAATAAACAAACAGAGGAGTAAAAAATATCGAGTCATCACGTAATTTATCGTCGGAATCAATCAGTATCTTTAGGGGTTACCTCGCTCGATTCTGAGGGCCTAGTCCAAATATAGAGCAATACCACCGCCACAACACCTCCGATGCTCAGTTTAATGGCCAACGAGAAGTCTTTAATAACGAGTGGATAGAAAAGGCTTATCGCTATCATTCCAGTGGCGAGAATCTTTGCTCTCGTCCGAATTATCCCATAACACTCCCAATCTCTCACAAGGGGCCCAACCGTTGGTTGATCCAGTACCCACTGATGCAGGCGAGGGCTCGAGCGAGAAAAACACCCAGCTGCAAGAATGAGAAATGGAGTTGTCGGCATTATCGGTAAGAACGCCCCAATAAACCCGAGAGCAAAAAAGAGGTAGCCGAGTCCTATGTATGCCAATCGAGTCATAAGGTTCTTTGATGCATCTAGGTCATATTATAGATCAAGCTCCCGGCAAGAACAGTCCCGACAACTTTCAATAGCACTAAAATCTTCTCCGTTTTCACCTTATGAACGAGCCCTCCAACAATAAGACCAGAGGCCATGGCCGCGAAGAACATCGGAACTAAAAAATCCATGTCAAGAAAGCCGAACTGAAAATATCGAATGCTTGCTAGTCCCCGTCCGAAGACAAGAGAGAGTGAGAGAAGAAAGAGCGCTTTGTGATACTGAAATCGAAAGAAATAGATGAGGCCAAGCAATCCGAAAATGAAGTCTCCAACCGAAAGCAGCGCATTATAAAAACCGATTCCTAATCCAAAAAGACTAAGGAGAAGAAGGTTACGAAGGGAAAGATGAAAGTGATCAGAGCTCTCAGGCTCTTTGCCAAAAAAGAGAATCTTTGCAAGTACGATAATTACCACTCCGGTAAAAATGAATTCTAGCGTCTCCCTTGGAACCACACGTAGTACTTCTGCTCCAAGTAATGATCCGACTAAACATGCGAGGACAAAGAAAATTTGATAACGCTCGACTCGCTGCTTACGAAGCAACATGAAAAGCAGACCAAGTTCACTACCAAGAACTGCGGCATTATCAAGGGCAATTGCCGTTCTGATATCAAATCCCAACAGATTTTGAAGGAAAAACTGGGTGACAATACTGCCACCCCCAACAAAGTTTCCGTAAAATTCTCCGATAAATATTCCAAGGGATGCGAGTGCAACCGAGAGCTCTGAAGACATAGTGTGTAACCAAGTAACGCCAGACTACGAGATGACCTTTCCCTCGGCCACTACAACCGTTGGCTTCGCGGCTAGGTGAAATGGCTCGCGATCCCACACAAGGAGACTCGCGACCTTCCCAGATTCGATCGACCCCAAGTAATCTCCAAGGCCAATAATCTCTGCATTGCGTTTTGTGAGAAGGGAGAGCGCTTCCTCCTCTTTCATCCCAGCATGCAAAAAGAATCGTGTTGATTCTCGCAGTCCAGATGCGTGAATCACGGGGTGATCCGTCATTAATCCAAAAAGGCCACCGCACTTGTATAAGAGTCCAGCATTTTCAGCGTACGCATGTCTAAGCTCCGTTTTGTAGTCATACCCACCAAGCGGGCCAAAGACGACAGGAACTCCAGCTTTCTTCAGCATTCGAAAGATCTCGATATTGTGAACAGCTCCACAGTGCTCAGCAGAAACCTTCAGATCGTACTTTTCTTTCAGATGAAGAAGATAAAGTACGTCATCTTCTTTATGTACATGAATTTTAATGGTTTTGTTTCCAGAAAGAGCATCGAGCAAGAACATATCATCGGATGTAAATGTTAGGGAGAATTCCCGCTCAAGCTGCTCCGAACGTTCCGCGAAGACTTCCTCGGATAGCGACTTCTCTTTTAGCTCGGAATACTTTCTGTCCTGGTCGAGCTCTGCTTTCTCTAGCTTCCGGAGCACCTCATCGAACTCTTTTTCGAGCATAGCGTAAACACCCATTCGGGTATTTGGCCGCTGTCCGCGCCATCCGGTCGTCGCTCGAGGATTGTGTCCAAGCGCCATCTTGTAACCAAAATCCAAAACCTCTGCCTCACCCCGATGACGAACGAAATTTCTGATAACTTTCGCTCTTCCACCAAACAAGTTTCCACTGCCGGGGATAATGCAGCTATAGAGAACCCCAGCAGCAACCGCTTCTTGAAACGTTCGATCATCGAAATACACACTATCCAGGGGATCATGCGCGGGGGTGATTTGCGCTATATGGTCATTGCCTTCCTGCTCACCATCCGGTTCTCCAGCTCGAAACATTCCGATATGAGAATGAGGGTCGATAAATGCCGGTGTAACGATTCCCTCGTAATCCGCTTTAAGCGCCTTTGAGAGAACATCAACTATCTTTCCGTCCTCGACTACGACGGATCGCTTTCCACAGAGCCTCTCACCATCAAAAAGTTCGCTCGCTCTAATAATCAGCTGTTTGCTCTTCGCCATTCGTAACTCCCTTCTTTCACATGACTTTAGAACGATTAGCTTCAAAGAGACATAGCGTGGATCAGTCTTTGCTGGTTTCCCTTTTTATGGAGGCTTGCTAAACATCCCTCGAAGTATACGGCCGACCAACTGTAATAAATGATGAATTCCCCGACTGATAATTCAGGCGAAAGCGATGAACGTGAGAGGCTTCGGCACCTTGCACTTCGTAGCCAGGGCGGTGACAAAGCGGCCTATGAGGAGCTTCTTAACCTGATACACCGGAGAATGCAGCGATTTCTGTCCCCAAGAATTGCGTCCGAAGATACTCGGGAGGACGTCCTGCAAGACATCTTACTCTCCGTGCATGTTTCGCTCGCCTCATACAGTGGGACGGACTCGTTCACGGCTTGGCTTTTCACTATTGCTCGTAGGCGGTTAATCGACTTTCTACGCAAGAAACAGAAGCGGACCGTTGAAGAAATTACTGACGGACCATTCTTTGAGCTTCAGCCGGCAGAGGATGAGATGGCTTCAGTAGAGCGACTCGTTACAGAGATGAAAAAGTTGCCAGAGAATAAACGTCGAGCGGTGGAGCTGGTTCATCTGCGGGGGCAGTCAACGAGCGACGCTGCAGCTGAGCTCGGTATGTCGGAAAACAACTTGCGAGTGACCTTACACAGAGCGGTGAAAGAGCTGAGAGCACACCTGAGGGGGGAGGAGGCCTGATATGGATACTTCCGAACTCATTAAGCATCTCGCCGCCGACGTGAAACCGATGAAACACGGTCCTACCCTCTTCGCACGAATAGCCGGTTGGGGGGTTTCCATGGTGCTTTTTGGTGCCGTAACAGTGCTTATCATGGGAACACGCGCGGATATCCACTCCGTTCTCTACACACCCCGATTCGCCATAGAGAGCCTCTCCATACTCATAGCGGGAATCATGGCCGGAGTGTTAGCGCTCCTCCTCTCTTCCCCCGGGAGAAGAACCCGTCGGTATACTGTTACCGCCTTCATTGCTTCTGGCCTCTGGCTCATCTCGATTGTCACTGCATTTGTGTTGCAAGGGTCAACGGAGAGCCTTCTCTTGGGAATGAAAATTGGAGGAATTGTGTGTAGCCAGAAAGTGATTGGGCTCGCGATTCTTCCAGCGCTCGTTCTCACCGCCCTGCTTCGCATGGGGTCCGTAGTAGCAGGGCGACTCGCTGGCGCACTGTTACTCGTAGCAGCCGGACTCTTCGGAATGTTCGCTCTTCAGTTTGGATGTGGATCAGATAATACCGCTCACTTGATGCTGTATCATCTGCTCCCAGTCGCTGCTTTAGGGATTCTCGGTTGGCATTTAGGAACCCTTCTCTGTGGATTTGAATCAAAACTGAAGCGCAAAAAGAAAGAGATACTTTCAAACCGTTAAACTTCCCCTGCAGGGCAATTTATAGAATCCTCGTTATCTTGGAGCTACGCTTGAACTGTCCAGGGAAACGTCCTAACGTTGAGAAACGTAGACGGAAGGAGACCCCTCATGGAAGACTTCACCATAACCACCATCATCACCGGAATGATCTGCTATTTTCTCGGAGTAGCATTCGGATGGTACATCTCTCAGTCCCGGAATAAGAGCGCTATTCGAGCGGCTTACCAAAGAGGCGAAGAGAACGCGAACAAAGAACACGAGCGCGAAAAGGCAGAGCTTAGTGAAGACCTGCTAGAACGACTCGAGCACATGAAGGAGTCGCTCGTTGCTACTTACGAAGCCTATGAAGATGCGGTCCTCTCAGTTGACAAACGACTCTCTCCTGGTGCCAAGGCTCAACTTTCACTCTCGTATAATCAAGCACCTCAGATTGAATACGACGAGAAAGGTGCGGCAGCAAATAAGACGGTTCAAAAGAGTGCTGCTCAATCAAAAGATCTGGATCAAAAAAAAGATAGTTTAAAACCCGCGATATCCTCAAAGGATCTGATGGCTCCCAAAGTTGCCCAGTCTTCTACTCAGTTTAGCAAACCAAATTCTGAGATACCAAGTACTGCGGGACTCAATACTGCGGAACAGAAGAAAGGCGAGGCGAACGGAACTTCTCTGGCATCGCAACCGCTGGTCTCAGAGACTTCACCTTCAAAAACAGCTGAGACGAAGAAAGAGGACAGCACGACATCCGTAAAAGAAGTTGCACCAAATGGGTCTCATGTTAGCGCTCCTCAAAACGGAAACAGCACGAAATCAACGACGGCAAGTAATGTTGTTTCAGGAGCAAATCCTGCTGTAGCAAAGCCAGTAGCGACAGCTTCGACTGTTTCTTCAGCTGGGGCTTCTTCGGCTGGAAACTCCTCTTCGGCGCGTCCGTAATCGATTTCGTTTAGAGAAGCAGTTCTTTTTTTGAATACAACCGCAGCAGATCCCCTCTTTTTTTCACATGAGAGGGAATCCGGCTGTGAAAAATAAGTGGAAGATCAACAGCCAAATCGCTCTGAGAAACAAGGAATAGGTGATCCGCACCGAGGACTCGAACAATCTCTCTCTCGACCCGACTCTTATAGTCATCATCCGGAAGAATGCAGTTTTCTATTCCACAAGCCAGCACGTGACAGGAGTTGTCCGGAATAGTCTTCAAATGAGAAAGCATGTCAGAGGCAACAACTGACGCGCGAGGTTGCCCGCCAATCACCCCTTCTGAGAATGTATGTATCGACTCAGAGAGAACGTCCGCGTAGTAGGGCTCAACCCCCGTATATCGCTCACAACTTGTTAGCGTCGCAATCTGATAGCCGTAGTGATACATCCCAGCACCGAGTTCCAAAAGATGTCCACCAATCAACTTGTGCCGAAGCGAGGCTGCTCGATCTCCTTGCAGCCAGAGGGCACATGCTCTTGTGAATAAGCCTCCGGGAGCGGCAAATCCCTTCTTCAACTGACGCGAGAGCGCTAACCGATCTTTCCAGTTGTTCAGAGGAGCAACACTCTCTTTGAATGCTTCACTCATTTACGACTTTCTTCTGATCTTTTCTGCCGAGAATTTCAATGGCCCACTTCTCGAGATCGGTCACCTCATCCTCTGATTCAAAGGAAAACTCCTCTCCGTCTGCCCATTTTCCGCGGCCAAAAAAGCGCTCCCCTTCAAGAGTCACCTCGATGACCTGAGCGTCCTCACCAAAACCAAGACCTCCCAAGAGGATATCCGCGGCGCGAACATGCTCTTCAAGAAAGTCTTCCTTGGCTGGTGTCACTAGGCTGTATACCTCTTTAAGGCGATAGTGGCATTGGTGCCGCCGAAACCAAACGAGTTAGAAAGTGCAAACTCAATAGCAGCGGCTCTCTTTTCATTCGGAACGTAATCGAGGGTACATCCCTCTCCCGGTTCATCAAGATTTATTGTTGGTGCCACCATTTGATCTCGCAGTGTAAGGGAAGTGAAAAGAGCTTCAATCCCCCCAGCAGCACCTAACAGGTGACCAGTCATAGATTTGGTAGAGCTCACCATTAATTTATGCGCGAGCTCCTCTCCGAACACCTGAATAATGGCCTTCGTCTCGGTAATATCGTTGGCGTCTGTGGAGGTTCCATGCGCATTGATATACTGAATATCTTCCAGAGCAAGCCCAGCATCCTGTATTGCCATTCGCATACAAGCAATAGCACCCTCTCCATTCGGAGATGGTGCGGTAATGTGATAGGCATCACAAGAAAATCCGTACCCTACAACTTCAGCAAAAACAGTAGCTCCACGGGCCTTAGCATGTTCTAAATCTTCAAGAACAAGCACTGCCGCCCCCTCACCAAGAACAAACCCGTCGCGGTCTTTATCAAACGGTCGTGAAGCTCGCTCCGGATCGTCATTCCTCAAGGAAAGCGCCTTCAAGGCACAAAAGCCGCCAATGCCAAGCTTTACTACTGCGGCTTCTGAACCACCAGTCACCACCACATCCTGTAACCCATCTCGAATCATCCGGTAGGATTCCCCGATAGCATGAGTCGCTGATGTACATGCGCTTGTAACCGTATAGTTCACCCCTTTTAAACCGAGGTGGATAGCAACGTTTCCAGGCCCAAGATTAGAAACCATACCTGGAATAAAAAATGGTGAGATCTTCCGCGGACCGTGATTGAGGAGCAGCTCATGATATTTTTCGATCTGAAAGAGTCCCCCGATGCCAACTCCGAGGATACAACCGATACGCTCCGCAGGAACATTGGCACGATCGAGTCCAGAGTGCTTCCACGCTTCATCACTAGCGACGATGGCGTACTGTGAAAAGAGATCCAGCTTCTTAATCTCTTTCGACTCAATGATATTGGAAGGATCAAATCCTTTTACCTCAGCCGCAATGTGCGCAGCAAAAGGTTCGCAATCGAATCGGGTGATTCGGCCAACACCAGACTTTCCAGCAAGCACAGCTTGCCAGCTCTCCTCAGCACTCATTCCTACCGGGGAAATCGCCCCAAGACCCGTAATAACAACTCGACGTCTTTCAGTCACGGATTCACTCCATAGCTTTTCGAACCAAGAACGCTAGCAGCGTTCTTCAATGAAATCAACGGAGTATACCGTCTATCGTTATAAGGGGAAACTTCTACGCCATTGATACGAATAGTAGAGGGGAACACGTTCCCCAAACGGTAATAAAAGAAAATCATTGGAGAAGTTATGAGTACGAGAGTTTCAAACCCAACCCAACAGCGCTACCTAGAGCTATTTGAGCAGGCATCCTCTGAGCTCACCAAGGCAGAGGGACGCCATACGGCAGCGCTCGAAGCTGGTGACAAGGCTGCCATCTTCGCCTCCCAGCAAGACATGCAAGAACAGATTGAAATCATGTCCGGCTTATCGAATATGAGCCAAACAATTCACAACATGTTAATGAAGCTCTTGGAGAAGCTAAACATTCGCGTGTGACCTGGAACCACTTCAAATTTACGACCGATGGTTGGGGTGAAGCAATTCGCACTCAATCACTCGGTCATAACCTTGTAGGTCTTTATGCGCCCGAGAACGGTACGGCAGAAAGAGCTCACTATCGGCTTTAAGAACATCCCACTGTCCGGCACCACATTCTAAAAATAGCTTTCCACCCGGTAGAAGCCAATCTGGGGACTCCTGGATCAGCAAACGAAGCTCGGAGAGTCCATTATCATCCGCAAAAAGTGCGCCGGCAGGTTCAAACGAGAGATCCGTTGCGAGCGTCGCATCACGTTCAACATATGGTGGATTAATCAAGATACAATCGAACCGACTCTTTGAGATGGTTTTAAACCAGTCGCTCTCAAGAAATCGTACCAGGGAACTCGCCCCAAGTTTTGCGGCGTTTCTTTCAGCAACCCGCAATGCATCAGGACTAATGTCAGAAGCGAGGATATCGCTTTGCACCTCTCTATCGTGCAGCTCCAGAGCTACACTAATAGCGATACATCCACTTCCAGTAGCAAGTTCCAGAATCCTTGGCGCAGCTATTGTTTCGAGGTACTGCACTGCTAAATCGACGAGCAACTCAGTATCGGGTCTTGGAATGAGGACAGAGGGGCTCACCGAGAATTTCCGCCCGTAAAACTCCCGCTCTCCAGTAAGATAGGCCACCGGTTCACTATTTGAACGCCGATCAATAAGTCGAAGATATTGCGCGACCTCATCCATAGAAGCAGTTCTGGCGGCATCTGCAATGATCTGCACTCGCTCAACGCCAAGAACATGAGCAAGAAGTACTTCTGCATCTAATTGGGGAGTTTCACTGGTAGCAGCAAGTTTTGCTCGCGCCTCTAGGAGTAATGCCCTATTGCTCGACACCTTTTAGAGCCTCAGCTTGGTAATATGAAATGAGGGGGTCTATCACCTGATCAACGTCTCCATTCACTACAGCGTCCAGGCTATGCAGCGTAAGTCCAATTCTGTGATCTGTCACTCGAGACTGGGGATAGTTGTAGGTTCGAATCTTCTCCGAACGATCCCCCATTCCAACTTGACTCCTCCGGTCTGCCTGCCTTTCTGCATCAGCTTCGGCCTGCTTCTGTTCCAGAAGTCGAGCCTTCAGAACCTTCATCGCTTTCTCACGATTCTTGTGCTGAGACTTCTCATCCTGCATGGCAACGACGATTCCGGTTGGAATGTGTGTTATCCGAACTGCAGAATCGGTGGTATTGACGCTCTGTCCACCCGGGCCGCTGGATCGATACACATCAATACGAAGCTCCGACTCGTTAATGGATATTTCGACGTCCTCGGCCTCGGGTAGTACGGCCACCGTTATAGTGGAAGTATGAATGCGCCCTTGCGTCTCAGTTGCTGGAACCCGTTGAACTCGATGCACCCCACTTTCAAACTTCATGCGGCTATATGCGCCCGCACCCTTAATCATCGCGATGACTTCTTTGTATCCCCCTGACGGAGCTTCACTCGCCCCCATGAGCTCAACCTTCCACCCTCGCTCCTCTGCGTATCGCGAATACATACGGAAGAGATCACCAGCGAAGATTCCAGCTTCATCACCACCGGCACCGGCTCGAATTTCGAGAATAACGTTCTTCTCATCGTTTGGATCTTTCGGAAGCAGCAGGAACCGCAAATCACGGGTCAGTCCCTCTATCTCACCCTCAAGCAGCGCCGATTCTTCCTTCGCGAGTTCGATGAGCTCAGGATCTTTACCGGCATTAATGATCTCTTTCGAACCCTCGAACTCTTCAACAGCTTTCTTGTACGCTCGGTATGTTGCAACGATATCGGTTAGCTCTTTGTGCTCTTTGGTAAGTTTAGTAACTCGCGATCTATCATTAAGCACGTCAGGGCTGGAAAGCTCCCTCGCCAACTCCTCATACCGCTTCTCTACTTCGTCTAACTTATGCCACATGTGCCGAGTATATAGATTTGCAGAACTAACCGATAGCTGACCAAACAGCTTTTAAAAGCTTAGGCCAGAACTGCCCAATCTTTCGGTTGGAGCGGCTGGGCATGGTCGTATTTGAAAGAAACACGAGGCTCAATGAAGTTTCTGGGTCAAACCAAACAGCACACCCTGACGGAGAAACCGCGCCAAGAGAACGGGAGAATGCACTCGGTGGTTCAACCCCAAACGCCGTGCGAGTTCTCGCCCAACCAAGCGCCCAAGACTGCTCTTCACCACCGACCTCGAAAAACTCTCGAACGACAGGTGTAGAAACAATCGGAAGCACGGAACGACCAGCGCCTCCTCTATATCCTGCTAAAAGTGACTGAATAAGAAGGGTGATATCAGCGGAGTTTGCAAAAAAGCCGGCTTCACCGGAGATACCTCCGATGGCCCAGGTATTCTCGTCTCTCACTTCTCCCTGCAATACCCGTCTCCTCCATGGGCATTCCTCTGAAGGGACGACCGAAGTACGATCTATTTGGAACTTCCCCTGTCGGACCCATCCGTGATCAATAAAACCACTATTTGAAATATTGAGGGGCTTAAAGAGAAACTGTTGGGCTAGCTGGTCAATTCGCTTTGCCCAGAGCTCCTCGAGGAGGAATCCCATGAGCAAAGTACCAATCTCACTATAATGCGACTGGCCAACGGTGAAGCTCCGCGGTTGAAACCGCTTAATCAAGGTGAGCAAATGTTGGCCAACCCCCCTGCCAATTGGGGTTCCAAACGGAACTTCTTGTGAGAGTGCATCGATTTTTTGAAAAAATGGCTCAGTGAGCGGAAGGCCACTTTCCTGTCGAAGTAAATCAACAATCCGCACCGAAGATTTTCCAAACACGCCGAATCCATGGACATATCGACTTACTTTATCAGTAAGCTGGAAGCGTTGTTGCTCAACTGCTTTCATGGCAAGGGTGTTGGTAATAATGCTGAAAGTTAGTGAATCAACATCGTAAACAGAAGCGGGGCGGACGGCCTGAAGAGAATCATTCTCCGGTAGCGGGGCATACGAAAAAAAACCGTAGGGTTGTTGAAGCATGAGCTCGCTTCCCTGAGCAATCGTGCAAACGCACCCCGGAAAAACACGCTCACCAACTGCAGCCCGAATCACCTCAGAGACGGCACTGTTAAGACTCTTACGTTGATACGACGGGTTGTCTGATGTTGCTAAAGCGTAACTCATAAATTGTTTTGCTATTGGCCTTGGTGAGAAAGCTCAACACTATAGCCTCAAAGGACTATCAAGGTGAAGTCCTTCTTCAGATAGTTGCACTTTACGGTAGAGAGGAATTGAACGATTTATTGGCCCGTGCCCGATTGACTCTGTTCGAAAAACAGGAATCGCTTCCGTTTCAAAGAATCGCTTAATTACATCCAAAGTCGATGGTGGCTTCTTTTCCGGGTGGTGACATCCATAAAAGGACCCGAGCAAAACCCCTGAAACATTAGAGAATACCGAGGCGGCACGAAGGTGAGAGAGATGGCGATGGATTTTATGAGGAGCTTCCCCAACGTCTTCCAGAAGAAGAATTCTCTTTTTTGAAATCTTTGGAAAATAGGGAGTACCAAGTAAACTACAGAGAACGCTTAAGTTTCCTCCAAACACTTCTCCTTCAACATTACCTCTATCCGGAAAAACAGCCTCAATCTCCGAATCCGGAACGAGAAGGGTTCCTCCTCGAAGCACATCGAGAAGAGACTGCAAGTTTTGATCTCTAACTTCCAGAGGGAGCTCAGCTCGAAATCCGAGGAGTGCAGGGCCATGGATAAGGGTAAGTGATTCTAGGGATTCGAAAACTGAGAGCAGGAGGGTAAAATCCGAATATCCGCAAAGAATTTTTCCGGGCTTTCCCTTCAGAGCTACTTCCATCCTTGAAAGTAGTTGCGGCGAAAGAAGATCGTAAGCTCCAGCCCCACCACGAGCAGCGAGGAAAAGCCCAGTTTCATTGAGAGTCAAAAACCCCTCCATGGCCCGGAGCCGCTCGTCCGCCGAATGTGCCGCAAAGAGATGTTCATCATTGCCATACCCTTTATAGGGATTTAACAAATACGAAATCTTAAGCTCATGGGACGAAAGGTAGCCCTCTACCTCACTCTTGAGATTTGGACTGAGCGCTGAGCTCGTAGCGAGCACCGATACTTTCTGAAAGCTTGGAAATTGACTCACAAAAAAAGCTCCTGTTTCTAATAGGATAGAATATGCCCCAATCGCACAAGGTTCGGGACTCATTTTTTTTATCCAGGAGCCTTGAATTTCGGGACGGCAATGTCCAGTAGGAAGACGGCTAGCGAGCTACGTTTTATCCTGTCTCGCCTTCCGAGTGCACTATCGTTTAGTTGCACTTTTAGGGGTCTCAGGATTGGCTTTTAGAAGTTTTTTTAGGTTAAATACGCCGCGATCCGGTTGCTACATGATTATTTGCACAGAACATTTCGCGATTCCTTAACGCGAGTGGGATGAAGCACACACAGTAAAGCGTAGTAACGACAAGATATTCATTGTTAAGCCTTGTGCCTCTAAGTGGCTTAAGCTCAAAGCAATTTGTGCGGAAAAGAACTTCAGAGGGACGGGGAGTTTCGAGGAGAAAGAGAGATGAGTGAAAACAACAAGATCCGTCCACTTCAGGACCGCTTGATCGTAAAGCGACTTGAAGAAGACGAGAAAACAGCTTCAGGACTTTACATTCCTGACACTGCAAAAGAGAAACCACAGCAAGGGAAAGTACTCGCTGTTGGAAAGGGAAAAGTCCGAGAAGACGGTAGCATTCAGCCAATAGATCTTAAAGTTGGCGATGTTGTTCTGTTCGGTAAGTACTCAGGACAAGAAATCAAAGTTGATGGGCAAGAAGTGCTCATCATGCGTGAAGATGACGTTTACGGCGTTGTCGAGCAGTAAAGGTTGTCGGCGTAGTAGTCGAAACTTATCAATAAGGAATAATAATCATGGCTAAAATGTTAGAATTTGGACTCGAGGCGAGAGAGCAGATCCTGAAAGGGGTACGAACTCTTGCTGACGCAGTTAAAGTAACAATGGGTCCTCGTGGACGTAATGTAGTTATTGAGAAGAGCTTTGGCGCTCCAACTGTTACCAAAGATGGTGTAACCGTAGCTAAAGAAGTTGAACTCGAAGGAAAGTTCGAGAACATGGGTGCTCAGATGGTTAAGGAAGTTGCTTCTAAGACCTCTGATGTTGCTGGTGACGGCACAACAACAGCTACCGTTTTGGCAGATGCGATTTATCGTGAAGGCCTCAAGCTCGTAGCTGCTGGACATGATCCAATGTCACTCAAGCGCGGAATTGACGCTGCTGTAGCTAACACAGTTGAATTCCTGCAGAAGCTAAGCAGCCCAACTAAGGGTAAGGAAGAGATCGCACAAGTTGGCGCTATCTCAGCTAACTCTGACCGTGAAATCGGTGAAATCATCGCCGAGGCAATGGATAAGGTTGGCAAAGAAGGTGTTATCACAGTTGAAGAGGCTAAAGGCCTTGAAACAACTCTTGAAGTTGTTGAAGGTATGCAATTCGACCGCGGTTACCTTTCACCTTACTTCGTAACCAATCCAGACAGAATGGAGTGTGAGCTGGAAGACCCTTACATTCTTATTCATGAGAAGAAGATCTCTAACATGAAGGATCTTCTGCCAATCCTGGAGCAGGTTGCTAAGTCTGGCCGTTCACTGTTGATTATCGCTGAGGACATCGAAGGCGA
>JAGRAT010000279.1 GCA_020434495.1 Bdellovibrionales bacterium
AACTTCTCTATCGCTAGAAATTCATATGCAAAAGCGTAGCCCGAAAAGTGACACCGCAGTAGTTGAATCGACTGCTGCTTCTCCGTTTCACGCCCCCTCTGCTGGGAAGCGTGCCTCATCTATTATTCATCAGATCTTTTCAGCGGAGCATCCCGAAAGCTTTACGAGAAGTATTCCTGCGGAGCAGCTTTTTCTCGCCGTAAAGGAGCAAGGGCTCGCCTCTTCCTCCGAGGTAATCGAGATGGCTTCTCGGGAGCAGGTGCAGTTGATGCTCGATCTCGATCTTTGGAGCTATGACTGTTTTGAGGAGAGTCAGCTTTGGAGCTGGCTTGAACTTCCTGACGTGACTGATGATTTACAGATCCTCCAAAAGGTTCTGCATAGCGTCGACCCAAAACTCATAGCGATTCTCATACTGAAGTACGTGGAAGTTTTAACCTATGAGGATTCAACGGAAGCACCGCCAGAGGTGGGCTTTTATACTCCTGATAGGGGGCACACTTGGCTTCGAGTTGAGCTGGAGGACGAGCAGCAGAACTTCTTGATGAAGCGCTTGCTCGCATTGATCTTTGAAACAAGCGCAGAGCTCTTTTATCAGTTGCTAGCTGTTCCCAGTGTTGCCACGAGCTCGGATCTCGAGGAGGAGAGCTACCAGGAAAAGAGCAAGCGACTTGAGGGAGAAGGATTCCCGAACGATCAATGGGCTGCTGAGTTGAATGCTGCAGCGGATCCGGCGAAATTGATTCATGCTGTTAAGACCCACGTGAAGTATCGCCCGGTTGAGGATCTCTATTCAGTGCCTGCGTTTGCCCAAAGCTATTCCATTCCCGAACCGCTGCGTGGGCTTCTTCGAGAAGTGGGTGCGCAAGAGTCCGTGCAACAGGAACTTACTTTACTCTGTAATAGCGCTTTCATTCACTTCCGAATTCCCACTTGGGAGCAAGAGCAGGTATATGGGTTAGTGGAGCAATTGCGTGGAGCAATCAACGTTGGGCTTTCCATACTGCTCGAGCGCTCCGAAGAGATCTCCCCGGTAGAGGTCTATCAATCTGTGGGGCTTAAGGGGCTTTATCAGATGGGGCTTTCTGAGATCTATCCATTAAGAAACACCGCTAACACTCTCTCTGATGATGTGTGTGATAGTGACCCCCGTCTTTTGGCCTTCCTTGCGGGTTTACAGATGCGATTCCCCAAGCTCCCAAGCTTCCTTGCTAGTGATGGAACCTTTGAGGAAGTTGGCGGAAAGTTAGAGGCCGGCTTTCGAGTTCTTGAAACAGTCGAGGATATAGCGGTAGCCGATCTCCTTCTTAAAAAATTGCAGTCAGCATCTTCGAGTTGAATTGCCTGCATATTGAATTGCCGGTAGGGCTCGCTCCGGATATCAGTAAGGAGCCCGTTTTAGGCCTGTCGCCTAAGAGATTGCCTAAGAGATTACTGTCGCCTAAGTTTGCTGCCCGTCAGGGAGGATTCTGCCCACTAGGGATTCCACTAGAGATTATGGTGCCCTTCCGAGACGAACCAGTCATGGAAAATGGCCATTCCTTCCTTAAGCGGCGTTTGGGGATTGTAGCCGAGCTTTGCTCGAGCCTTTGAGATATCAGCATTGGTGCACTCGACATCTCCAGGCTGCATCGGGAGGAGCTCGATATTGAGCTCTTTCCCTGTGACCTCAGAAACAACTTGCAGCATCTCCTTAAGAGAAACGGTCTCGGAATTTCCGAGATTGAAAATTTCATAGCCCATTGGTCTATCTAACGCGGCTACAAAGCCAGGAACGAAATCACCGATAAAGGTATAGTCTCGCCTGGTGGAGCCGTCCCCAAACTGTTTGATGACCCCTCCTGTGAGAGCTGCTTTGAGGAATAGCCATGGAGCCATATCCGGACGTCCTCTTGGCCCGTAGAGGGTAAAAGGGCGGATGATGTTTATCGGTAAGCCATAGAGGTGAAAATAGGTGTAAGCGAGAAGTTCTGTAGCTTTTTTTGTCGCCGCATACTGGGAGATTGGTTTATCCGTCGCGCTATCCTCTTCTTTGAACGGAATAGCTGTGGAGTTCCCATATACCGAAGAAGATGAGGTAAGTACGAAACTCTCGATATCTCCCTGTTTTGAGAGCTCTAGCAGATTGAGTGTGCCGGTGATGTTTGTATCTGAATAGAGGAGGGGGTCTGCAATTGACGGACGAACTCCGGCCCGAGCTGCAATGTGGGCGATTCGGGTTGGCTTAAATTTTCTAAATGAGTCCTCGAGCAGTGGAAGATCGGTAATATCCCCCTCTATGAAGGTGAAATTTCCGAGCTCTTTCAGGAGTTCAAGATTGTTTCTTTTGAGGTGAACTGGATAGTAGTCATTGACATTGTCTATTCCGACAACCGTATCACCACGTCTTAGTAGCGTCTCGACAACGTGGGACCCGAGAAACCCTGCAGCTCCTGTAACCAGTGTACTCATAGACCAGGTGCTATATCTTCTAGAATTGATATTGAAAACAGACCCCAAATTCAACTTGGATGTCTCGTTCCCCATACATTCCCGAATTGTACCATCGCCGGTATCCTCCGAGTTCTCCGCCAAAGATCTGTACCGGTATTTGAGTAATGTCCCAAAGGAGTTTTTTGGCGCCACCGGCTCGCTCCCATGATGGTGGAAGTGGTTTATTCGTTGTCCAGGTGACACCGCCAAACATATCGACATCTCCAGCTTCGGCTGAGGATTGGTCTGGCCCCATTTGGGTGACATGTATAGGGCCGAAGTTCCACTCGCGCATGTCATAGAATTCGAAGCGGGAGATCTGTTCGGCTGGATAGCTATCTACCCGAAAGTAGGGGGCGTCGGTGAGAGGGAACATTAAACAGTAAAGGGTTGTGTCCAAACTCGGAGGAGGAGTCTCTTCCTCTTCGTCATCACTTGGAAGAAGCCGACAGAGATCGAGCGCGTGAGCAAGTGATGAGCAGTCGCAATCAAAATCACAAAGGTTTTCCGGCTCGTTGTTGGGAGGAAAGCTCAGCTGGGTGAGCTTGGAATCAACCTTATGAGAGAGGAACCCTTCGTAACTTAATTCACAGTTGAGGTCTGAGCCACTTGGTGGCTGACAGAGAAGCTCGGACTTTGATTTCTTTATCCACTCGGACAGTTGATCTTCGCAGAACGATTTACAGTGCTTTTCTCCCTCGACTTTTGATGGGCAAGGAATCCGAAGAGTGGAGGAGCGAAAGTCCGGCTGACTTAGCCTTGATTCTCCACAGAGAAGACGATCTTGCGCTGAACAAATAGATACAGAAGTGAATATGATTAAAAGGAAAAAGATAAATAGATCTGATTTCACGGTCCCCACCACTTATGAACTTAACCACAGATGGGGTTATGGCGAAGGTGGATGCGGACAGAGCACAGGAGTTGTACCGTCGAAGAAACGTAGGAAAATCAGGTAGTTCGCTAAGCTATCTCATGAGGGGGAATTGGGGAACTCTCCGTTTCGTCTGTCGGGGAGTTCAAACAATTTACCACTCCGTTCCCGCTCTATAGTTCGAACTTTTTGCAAGAGTTTGAAGAGTATGAGGTTCGCCAGTTCGCTTTTTGATCGGTATGTGACATTTTACTGCCGAACCTCAAACTGGAGAAACATGAGTACCCAAATCGACCAATCCCATATTCGGAATATCGCCATCATTGCCCACGTTGACCATGGCAAAACCACCTTGGTGGACCACCTCTTCCGACAAAGTGGGGCTCTCCAGCGTGGCTCCGAATCTGTTGAGCGGGTAATGGATAGTATGGATCTCGAGCGTGAGAGAGGAATAACCATTGCTGCCAAGAACTGTTCGGTTATTTGGAACGGGGTAAAGGTCAATATTCTTGATACTCCGGGTCACTCGGATTTTGGAGGAGAGGTTGAGCGAAGTTTGTCGATGGTCGATGGCGCTATCCTTCTGGTGGATGCTGCTGAGGGGCCACTTCCACAGACCCGTTTTGTGCTAAAAAAGGCGCTTGAGTTGAAGCTTGAGATTATCGTTTGCCTCAATAAGATCGATCGATCTGATGCTCGTCCTGAAGAGGTGCTTAACGAGATTTACGATCTCTTTATTGATCTCGATGCTGATGAGTCTCAGATAGAATTTCCTGTGCTGTACCTGATTGCAAAGGATGGAATCTCTAAGAAATCGCTATCAGATGCTGATAGTAATCTCTCCCTTCTCCTCGATCAGATAGTAGAGACCATCCCGCCACCTTCTGTCGATATTGAGAAGCCCTTCCAAATGTTGGTCGCAAACCTAGATTACAGTGATTACCTCGGAAGGCTTGCTGTGGGTCGGGTTTTTCACGGGAAGGCCAAAGCGAAGGATTCTCTCGTGAGGATTGACCGAAGCGGAAAGAATCGACCGCTTAAGGTGAGTTCGTTGCAGGCTTATACAGGAATTCAGGTGCAGCAAGTGGAAGAGGCCGTTGCCGGTGACATCGTCTTGCTTGCAGGAATTGAAGAGGTTGAGATTGGGGACACCATCTGTGATGCCGCTCGTCCTGAAGCGCTGCGCCGAATCAACGTTGATGAACCGACGATTGGGATGACTTTTGGAATTAACACCTCGCCATTTAGTGGTCGTGAGGGAAAAATTGTCCAAGGCCAGAAAATCCGCGAACGGTTACAGAAGGAGATCCTCTACAACGTGAGCCTCCAAGTAGAGTTTGGGGCTGGCGATGATTCTTTTCTGGTCAAAGGGAGAGGTGAGCTTCAGTTGGCCATTCTCATTGAGACCATGCGCAGGGAGGGTTTTGAGCTCTCTATTGGCAGGCCGCAGGTGCTCTACAAAGAGGAGAAT
>JAGRAT010000280.1 GCA_020434495.1 Bdellovibrionales bacterium
GCGAGTTCTTGAAGGATAAAATCACATTCTGAGTCCATACCAAAACTGTACGCTCGAGAGCTTTGCTCCTTTGCCCAATCTGAGAGCCGTCTGCCATAATCATCAAACCGGCCACAGACAAGCGGAGCTTCCGGAGAATTCGAAAGGGTGAGTTCAAAGAGCCGCTTCTTCGCTTGGAAATAGTCCTCTTCATCAGGGTGATAGTTCAGATGATCCGGAGTGAGATTGGTAAATATCGCACCATCAAAGCAGACATCATCAGCACGTCGTTGCTTCAGTGCATGAGAGGATACTTCCATTACACAAGCAGTCGCACCAAGCCTTAGAGCGTGAGCAATCGAAGAGTGAATCTCCTGCGCAGTCGGAGTTGTTGCCTCCCCTTTTGAATAAGTTTCCCCCTCAAACAACACCCCAAGTGTTCCAAGGGTGATTACCCGCTCCCGGAGAAGCCTTAGAGCTTCAGAAAGAAGCCAGAGATTGGTAGTCTTTCCATTTGTCCCGGTAATTCCAAATGTTTTTACCTGCCTGGTGGGATATCCGGAGCAGAATGCCGAAAGCTTACTAATGGCAAACCTTGCATCCTCAACAACTATCGCAGGAATGCCCGAAGGTATCCCCTCGTCATCCTCCAAGATGCAGAGGGCAGCTCCACTCTCTACTGCTTGGGGAAGATATTGATGACCATCTTGATATACACCGCGGTAAGCGACAAAGACTGAGCCCTCTTCGACTCTACGGCTATCGGTGGTTACCTCCCTTCCTACCGGAGATTGGAGAAGTGCGGCTTCATTCCTCAGTGTTCCGGAAAGCAGAGTCCTGAGGTCTTGCCAGGTAGTTCCCGCTGGAACCGTTACTTTATCTATCACAGCACTTTATACCGAATAATCATCCCCGATAACTCACAAAGCGAAACCCCGTTCCCCTTCGCTCTGGTAGAGATTCCTGACCTCTTCCGTTTAACCCATCCGAATGTAAAGGGTCAGAGGAGTCGAGTTCGCGCTCGCTACTTCGAGGAGAGTCGGAATTATAGCCACTCCCCTGAGTGGAAAGAAAGTGAAGTGAGCGGTGCATAATTCGCTGAAAAACGGGAGCTGAGGCGACACCGCCATATATAGCTCGCCCACCATCTATGACCTTAGCCTGTGGACGATCCATCACCACGAGTAAAGTCAACGGAGTATCCACACCAATAGAACTCCCATCGGCAAACCCAACAAAGGAGGCAATATACGCACCTGGCTCATACCCAACTCCGTTGTCTCGAGGACGTTGCGCTGTTCCAGTCTTTCCACCAATAACAACTCCCGGAACGCGGGCTCGAGATCCCGTACCGCCCTTCTCCTCAACAACCCCAACGAGCATTCGTCGAGCCATCTCCGCTGTTTTTGAGGAGAGGACTCGTTTTGAATCTCCGGATCCTTCTCCATACACGAGCGAAACTTTAGGGAGGATTCCGCCGTTGGCAAGCGCCGATATCGCTCTAACGACTTGCAGTGGCGTAACCGCAACACCCTGCCCAAAGGAATGAGTCGCGATATCTATCGGATACCATTTCTTTGGATCACGGAGTAATCCACTTGCCTCTCCTGGAAACGGAAGTCCTGTGTTTTCTCCGAAACCAAAGAGCCTCAAGCCTTCGTAAATTCTCTCCTTACCAAGTCGGTGACCCAATTTCGTCATACCAACGTTAGATGAATGAACGACGACATTATAGGTTGAGAGCATTGCGCTTGGATGGACATCGTTAATGGTGTGTCCTCCATACCGGTAAGCTCCGTTTTCACAGTTTATGAGCTCATGAAAGTGTGTAACCTCGTGCTCGATCGCAAGGGCTGCAACAAAAGGCTTCATTATAGAACCAGGCTCAAAAGAAAGCTGCATGACATGATTTTCAAGGAGCTCACGACTCTTGAGCTTTGCGAGATTAAAGTTCGGACTTGGGGACTGACTAAGCCCAAGAATTTCTCCAGTGACTGAGTTCATCATCACAGCAAAGGCACGCTTTGCCTGGGCCTTCTCTCTTCCCGCCTCAAGCTCTTCGTCCATGATGAGTTGAAGTGGTGCATCAATAGTGAGTGAGAGCGGCTTTCCTCTGGGTGTTTCGGTGAGTTCATGGGTTACATGAAGGATCTTCCCTACACCATCACGAGCAACCGGAGCTGCATGAGCATCCGAGGCAAGGTGACCTTCATAGAATGCCTCTAGTCCAGAGAGCCCCTTCCCGTCTGTTCCCACCTTACCGAGAAGAGTCGAAGCGGCGCTCCCGTACGGATAGTACCTACGAGACTCTAAGAGAAATCCCACTCCCGGCAACTCTTCCTTTTCAACAGCAAGGGCGATTGGTCTTGGCACCTGACGCTGCACCCAGACAAATGGACTTTTTGATTCTAGCTTTTTGAGCACATCCTCCCGTGGAATATCCAGCAACTGCGAAAGACGACCAGCGGTGTTTACCTTATCGCGAACCTGCCTCGGACGAACAAACACCGAACCGCCAGGGACTGAGGTGGCAAGAATCTTCCCATTTCGGTCATAGATAGCCCCTCGCTCAGAGGCGAGTGTTATTGTAGAAGCGTGCTGTTTATGAGCCGTTCCATTCCAGGAGTGATATTCTGAAATTTGAAGTTGATACAGACGTCCGACAATAAGAGCCGTCCAGAGTATGGATGCTGAAACCACTATCCGCACTCTTCTCCCTCTATTTGGAAGCGGAACCTGTCCACGAGAATCTTGCTTTGACTGTCGTTCTGCGTAATCAGAAAAGAGATGTCGTTGTGAGCTGCTCATCTATTTCTCCAATACAACACGAACAATCTGATCTGGATTTGGCGCACGGAGATTCAGCTCTTCATAGGCTCTCTTCGAGAGCAGATCGGTGCGGGTTGCCACAGAGAGTTGCAGCTCAAGCTCTTGACGCTCGTAGTTTAGCATCTGTGTTTCCTCTCGTAATTCAGCGATACGATATCCAAGCTCTACCGTTTCAAGTTTTAGCCAAACCTTATACGAAAGAGACACCGCAAGGAGTAATACAGCGATGAGATGCGTTCTCGTCTTCGATTTACTGGCAAACCTATCCAGGTAGACTGATTGATATTCCAAACAAACCGACATAGCTTCTCCTTTTCTAAAACCACCGCATTAATTGTTCACAGCACCATGAAATTCAAAAACTCTAAGCAGCGCACTCCTTGAGCGAGGATTCGCTTTCACCTCTTCCGCACTCGGCGTTATCGCATCACGAGTAAGGAGCTTCCCGAGGGACTGCTCTGCATGAGCCTCAGCTCCAGGAAAATTGGCCGGAGCTCCAGCGCCCTTCCACTTTCGCATTCTCTTGGTGACCACTTGGTCTTCCAATGAATGAAAGCAGATGCAAGCAAACACGCCTGATGGGGCAATGAGTCGCGGAACGAGATCGAGCAATACCTCTATCTCTCGAAGTTCACTATTCACTTCGATTCGAATCGCTTGAAATACAACCGTAGCGGGGTGCCGCTCTTTTCTATCTCGAATGGGAGTAGCGTTGGAAATCGCTTCGCCGAGCTCCTGAGCCGATTCGAATGGCCGACCTTTTACAATAGCTTCGACATACCGCTTCATATTTCGTGTAACACCACCACGTCGCAACATACCGGTGAGCTGTCCAGCACTATAGCTATTCACAATATCCTCAGCGGTCATGGAATCTTCTTCGTTCATTCGCATATCCAGCGGATGTTCTTCCCGGAAGGATAAGCCACGTGCTTCTTCAAGTTGATCAGAAGAGATACCGAGATCTGCGAGGATCCCTTTAAAAGGCCCCTTTGATTCGACCTCCGGGAGTTCGCTAAACGCGAGGTGATGGAGTTCGAATCGTCCCTTGTACGGCGCCAACCGAAGTTCGGCTCGTTCCAGCGCCCTTCTGTCTCTATCTATTGCCACCACCTGCGTGTCTGGGGAGGATTTGAGAATTGCTTCAGTATGCCCGGCGCCTCCCAAAGTGCAGTCGAGGAAACGTCCCCCTGTTTCGGGTTTCAACGCACGGATAACCTCCGAAAGCAAAACAGGGACATGTACCGTAGCGTCAGCAGTCACAGGTTAAATATCCACATCAGAAAAGAGTTCGGGGTTTTCGAGCAGAGCTTGCTCAGTTTCCTGAAAAACATGCTCCCACACCCTCGAATCCCAAATCCGGAATCCATGTATCGAACTGGTAAAAGTAACGTCCTTATCTAGCCCAGCGTAATTACGAAGATGAGAAGGAAGGAGAATCCGCCCGGCCTTATCCAACAGACATTCCGCAGATCGACTCAGGTAGAAGTTTTCTAGTCGTTGCAACTTACTACTGAATCTGCTCTTGGCTCTAAGCTTTGCTTCGAACTCTTTCCAGGCTGGCTCGGAGAACCCTTCAACACATCGAGCCCCGTCAGAGATATAGTTTGTGAGGACGACACTCTCGCATCCCACCTCAGACAATACCCGACGAAACTCAGAAGGGAGACTCACCCGACCCTTCGCGTCCACTGAGTGAGAAAAGTTGCCCCGGAATGAAAGAGGAGAACCTTCAGAAACCTTTTGGCTTAACCCAGACTGAGAAGGAGGAGGGACAGTCTCCATATCAAGCCACCTAAAACAAAGCGAAATCTCCGCGGGGCACTACTAGACGGACATTCCATTATCTCCCACTTTCACCCACATGTTCCTACCGTACATCCCATATTATCGGCCGTCAATAAAAAAGATTAAGAATTTTGGTGGTTTAAGTGAATTAAACTTCTCAAGCTCCTGATTTTGATATTCGCCCAATGGATAACCATGTGGGAT
>JAGRAT010000281.1 GCA_020434495.1 Bdellovibrionales bacterium
TTTCAAATACGTTTGTTTAGCACTCGTGCTTTAAAGTTTGTCCTACTGTTAGTACACTAGCTGTAAATGTTGCAGAGGAGAATACCATGTCGCACTTCCCCGAGTTTCGTTTTCGGAGGCTTCGTAAAACACCAGTCATCAGGAAAATGGTACGAGAGACTGAGCTTTCTCTGTCAAATTTAGTTCAGCCTATCTTCGTTATCCCAGGAGCTGGAATTCGAAAGGAGATCTCCTCTCTCCCAGGGCAAGCGCAGCTGAGTGTTGATAAAGTTGTAGAGTATGGGAAACGCCTCAGAGATTTCGGACTTGAATCGGTCATTCTCTTTGGGTTGCCCGAGTATAAAGATGAAAGCGGAAGCTCTGCTTGGGATGATAACGGGATCATCCAGAAGACAATTCATGCATTGAAAGAGTCAGTGCCAGAGCTCTCGGTAATTACCGATCTCTGTTTTTGTGAGTACACTTCGCACGGTCACTGTGGAGTCTTAAAAAATGGTGACGTCGACAACGATGCTACTTTAAAGAATCTCGCACGGCAGACAGTGTCACATGCCAAGGCTGGAGCCGATATGATCGCCCCAAGCGGGATGATAGATGGCATGGTTGGGGTAATTCGTACGGCACTTGATGAGAGCGGATTTTCAGAGATTCCCATTATGAGTTATGCCGCGAAATATGCCTCTGGATGTTACGGGCCATTTCGCGAAGCAGCAGATTGCGCCCCTCAGGAAGGGGACCGACGTTCCTATCAGATGGATCCTGCTAATAGTGATGAAGCGGTGCGGGAAGCCTTGGCAGATCTCGAAGAGGGGGCCGATATCATCATGGTGAAACCAGCGCTCTTCTACCTCGACATCATTCGACGCATTAAAGACGAATTCCACGTTCCTACCGCTGCTTACAACGTCAGTGGCGAGTACGCTATGATAAAAGCGGCAGCTGCGAACGGTTGGATCGATGAGGAGAAGGTGATGTTGGAGTCGCTTTTATCCATTAAACGCGCTGGAGCCGATATTATCTTGACCTATTTTGCTGAGCAGGTTGCCGCGAGATGCACTACTAATGGCCGAGTTGCTTGTTAGGCGTGATCCTTTTTAGGAATCGTTAGTGGGGAACACATAGTGGCATTTTACATTTCTGATATCACTGGTGCACAAAGCCCCTATGTTGAGGAGCTCTATCAGCTGCAACGTGAACAGGCGCATCTAGAGCAAGCAAGGGCTCTTGAAAGCGCCTATATTGCCGCAGAGGGATCGAATGTCCCTCGAGTGGATCAAGCGGGCACCGCGAGTTCTGCTAAAGGACCGCAAGCTCTTCAAGCGCCAAGTGCAAATATTGGAACCGCAGCAGCTGGCGCGGGAGCGGCCAGAGGAAGCGGATCTGAGATGACGGCAGATTCCACCGGTGTAGCGGTAGCCCGCTTGCGCCCCTATCGAGATCCTGCTGGAAGAGTTCGTCCGGCAGAGCACCTTCGCGGAGAGGATGCTGGAAAGTTAAAGATGCAGAAGGAGCAAGAAGAGGCTGCACAAGCGCGTGTGAACCCATACGCAAAAGCTGACCTTCCAATTCCGAAGAGAGAGAGGGCTATTGTCGCTTCCCAGATTATGTCGCAACCAGTGTATACCTTCCATGCTGATTCCTTGGTACGAGATGCAGGAGAGCTTTTTCGCGAGCACCGCTTTCGACACGTCCCGGTGGTCTCTGATAGTGGGCGGCTCGTCGGCATCTTTTCGGACAGAGACTATCTCACTATTGCTAATCAAGAGATCCCTGTTGGTGAGGTGATGACGACCCACGTCCTTACCGCTCGCCCCCAAACCGAGATACGGATGATTGCAGACCTGCTGTTTCGGGAGCGAATCGGCGCGATGCCGATTGTGGATGATGGTGGGTCGTTGGTAGGGATAGTAACTCGGAGCGATATCCTTTGTGCGGTTGTCAATAAAGCCCCGCTAGAGCTTTGGGTCTAGGCTTTAGGTCTCTCGAACTCAACAGGCTGAAAACAACGAGGATCTTTACGTTTTGCCGATACCTCGAGATCCGAGTTTCTTTTAGGCAGCATCCTCTCCAGAACCCCCCATAACTCCTATAGGAGAATGCGCCACAGGGAGTGATGCGTATGGCAGAATTTCACTAATAGGTTGAATTGTATCGCTTTTTTGGGGAAGCGATATGGCCCGAGAAAGGATACACGGAGGTTGGTCGGGAATATGATTCCGAAGTACAAGCAGACAAATCGTAAGAAGGTGAAAAAACCCTCCTCGCGTAGTGGTGGCTCAGGAGTAGGCAGTGTCGATGCTGCTCCACGCAAACGGTTTGATCAGATCTCGAACGTTCCAGCCGTTGAACCAATTCCGATACCAATCCCAATTACTGAACCAGTTTGTGAAGCACCAGTTGCGTTTGATAACGGTGCATTTGACGGTAGTGCAGCTCTCGCGAAGGAAGTCCAAGTTGTTTCTGAAGTGAAAAAGATTGAGGTGAAAGAATTCGAAGCTCCTCGGAAGCACGGACATATCACCCTTGGCGATCTGGGTGTGCTCGATAACTCAGCCGAACCGAATAAGGACGACTTCGGAGGGTTCGATGAACTCATCGAAGGGGGCGAAGAGGAAGAGTTTGATTTCCTTGAAGAGGCGCTCAAGGATTACCTTCATACCACCAAGGGTGGACAGGTTGTTGATGGAACAGCGCTCGGTCTAAGACCAACTGGAAAGGAGAAAGAGTACGTCCCAGATAGGATCGGATTTCGTCATATTGGTAGCCCAGAAGAGATTCTCCAGAAACTTGAAATGGTTGGCTATGTCTGCCAGCCCTTTATCGCAAGCCAAATAGCACTGCTTCTGAAAACCGAATTGAACAGCATCTCTGCGGTAATGATGGAGGGCCCTTCAGGATGCGGGAAGAGCTTCCTTGCAAAATCCCTTGCGAAAATTACCGGAGCCGAACTCCTTGTTATCCAGTGCTACAAAGGGATGGAGATGGATCACCTTATTGAGAAAACCTCGGAAGCTGCCGTTGCCAAGGCGATGGCAGGGAGTGAGGTTGATGATGAGGCGCTCGTTCCGCTTGGGACCATTGCAAAGGCTTTTCAGATCTCAAAGGAGAAGCCGGTTATTCTCCTCATCGATGAGATCGACAAAGCCGATTGGGCAATTGATACCTTTTTCCTCGGTCCGATTCAGGATGGGATCGTTCGACCAGCAACTCGGCCTGCGATTGAAGCAAACCGAGACAACCTTCTCATTATGTTCACAAAGAACATGGAGCGGCCGCTAAACGATGCTCTCCTTCGACGGGTACAACCGATCAAGATGGATTACATGAAGCCGGAGCTCGAAGAGCGGGTCCTTGGAAAGCATTGCGCTTCTCGCCTGGTTGAAAACCTCATCAATGTGGCGAGAATTATGCGCTACCCTGATGAGGCCTATCCCATAGAGCGAGCTCCGGCCCCGGAAGAGCTCTTAAAAACTGGGAAGTACGTAACTCAGCTTCTCACCTGGCACATTACTGATTACGCCTTCATCGGAAAAAACATCTGGTACATGCTGGCCAAGTCTGAAAAGGACCGAGAAACCTTCGAGAATCTCCTCCGTTTTCATCCGCGGTTTCAGGACCCGCTGGTTCCTGACAATCGTAATGCTACCCAGTATCAGATCTTCGCGCGGCTTGGGCGATTTATTCTTGAAGGCATAGTTGAAGATCCGATGGCCCACCTCAGAAAGGATGCCTACGAGCCGGAGGGGATCGGCTGGGACACTGTTGGAACGCCAGAAGAGCTCACCCGAAAGCTCGCTGATGTTGGGTATCAGAGTTTACCGTTTGTCTCGCGACAGATTGCGCTACTTCTCAATACACCTACCAAGAAAGTGCGTACACTGCTACTAGAGGGGCCATCGGGTTGCGGAAAAAGTTTTATGGCTAAGTGCCTGACGAAGATCGTCGGGGCGGAGATGTTCTGTCTTAGCTGTTACCCGGATATGGACTCTGAGTTCTTGGTCGAGAAGCCATCTCAGCTCGCCATGTTGGAATCAAAAGCGGGAACTCGCACTCCAAAAAGGGAAGAGCTCGTTGATCTTGGAGTTGTTGCCAAAGCGTTTTTGAAATCGAAGAGCCAACCGGTACTACTACTTATTGATGAAATCGATAAAGTCGGCCCTCATCTTGATACTTTCTTCCTGGGGCCTCTTCAGGATGGAACGATTTGGTGCCAGTCACGTCCACCTATTGATGCAAACGTGCAGAACCTTCTCGTGGTTTTTACAAAGAACATGAACCGAACTCTGGACCAAGCGCTCCTCCGTCGAGTGCATCCGATCCGGATGACCTATCTCGATTCAACTCTTGAGCGCAACATCCTCAATGAACACTGTCATCCTCAGCTTGTTGCAAATCTGGTTGCAGTCGCTGATCGTATGAGAGCGAGCGATGGATCGTACGAGTTCGAACGACCACCGGCACCGGAAGAACTCCTCACCGCTGGCCACTACCTAACGAAACTCATAGAGTGGGGATCCATTGCCTTCGATGAAGCCGGAAGGAACATCTGGGCAATCATCGCGAAGTCTGAGCATGACCGTGCTGTATTAGAGCACATGCTCCGTTTTCACCCAGATTTTGAAGATCCGCTCTGTCCTGACAACCGCAATGCCCCAATCGCAGAGATTCAGGGCAGGCTTGGCCGCTGGGTGCTCCGTGGACTCATTGATGATCCACTTGAGGAGCAGCGACACGACGCCTGGTTTGAAGCAGAGTATAACTAGTCGGGACGCTCTCTGGGGGTTCTT
>JAGRAT010000282.1 GCA_020434495.1 Bdellovibrionales bacterium
TCTCGAGAGTAAGCGAGAATCTCTGAGTGACTAAGGTTCCTAAGAATCCAACTCTTCAAAATCATCCTCAATAATCGGCGCATCAACTAAATCCGTTATCCCATCAAGAATCTGCAAATCGAACCACTCGCGAAACATTTCCAGGCTACGCTTTTTCGGCCAATCTGATTCATCGAGCCACCAATCATTTAGCGCGTTCTCAAACATCAGATCGAAAAACTGCTTTTCGATCTCTTCTCTTTCATCCAGCATCTCATACGCAGGAAGAAGGAAAATACTAGTATGCTCTTCATACTCAGCAGGATCGATACTCGTAGGATCTGGTAGTGATTCCAGCCACTCGTAAAATGGCGCTTTGGGTCTTAGAATTCCAACAGAACGGTTGATCATAGTAACTGCACCTTCCTCTCGAGAGATTTACGCTCGTAATTCCCCTGGTAAGCCAGAAAGGAGCGTAAGCGATCGCTCTCCGACCAACTCACCCTTATCATTAAGCGGCCAGCCGAGCTTTTCGTCTAACAGGTAGCTATTCAAACACTCACCATCTCGCAACCGGAAAACCTCTGCTAACGTCCGGCCATACTTTCCCCTCACTTTTCCGGTACGGTCGTACGCCTTTGAAGTAATCATCAGCTCTTCATCCTCAGCCAGAAACTCCTCTACCTTCCCTTTGACGAAGCTTCCAGCCTTATTCTCAATCTTGTTACGAATCTCCGGAGTATCAACTCCCGACAGCCGCAGCCGTTCTTTGAATTTCATTGACCAGCCGAGATCAACGATTACATCAATGGTATCGCCATCAATAACCTCAACGAGAGTCGCTTTTCTGTTGAAGCGATCGACGGGCATTTTGTCTTCGACATCCTTCATATCGATACTATCTCAAACCTCTATCTCCACTGCTGCACCAATTTCAACTGCATTTTTGATCGGTGTATATATATCTAAACCTGGGACCGAGGCTGAGATAATCAACGAGAATTTTTGGGGAAGAAGTTGAAGATCCTTGCGCCTCTCCCACCACCCCAGAACTGGATATATAGCTAACAATTTATTCCCTGCCAGCGCAGAAGCCGGTCCTTGCCACCTATCGCTCTGAACCGTGCCTCTCGCTCTGCGCTGTGGACCTATTTCCCAATTGAAGCTTGACGAACGCACATACTTCTTACCTTTCTCCTTCGCTGCTTGCCGTTCAATCATATTTACCCTCTTTTTGAACTGCTCAGCTGATTCATTTGGTCCTTGAATATCCCATGCAAGATCCATCCCGCGGACTACTTTCCTTCGAAATCCATTGGGCTCAGCAAAATAGGATAGGGTTACCCTTAACTCCACCACCTCGTCCTGATCTTCTATCTCTTGTGGAAGAGGAAGATTGAAATATTTGACTGACCTCTCTATAGAGTACCCTCCGCTCTTTGGTCTTTTCTTACGTTCAAACTGCATCTGATCTTCAATCACGACACTCGCCCTACTGCTGATGCACTCTGACGCAATCGAGAAATCTGGCACTCCGTATCCACAAACCCTCAGCTTATCATCAATATTGTTGTCATAGACTCGATTCATCTCCTTAGTCCAACTTGCAGAATGAACAATCAGCCCTCTAATTGTTTCTGCTCTTAGCTCTGGATGTAAGGCCCATATACGTGATGCCATATTTGAACACAACGCACAGGCACCACTAGTACCCCATGACTCAACGACAGCATTAGAGATGTTGGTAGTAAATCCTGTTGTTAAATGAGAAAGAGTCGATATGCCTACATATGGAAGAGAATTTTCGACTGCCATATTTCCTGCCTCGAAGACAACATCAGGCTTAATTCCAGAGAGTTTCGATCTCACTGGTCCGGCAGAAGTATAGGGAGAGATCCCACCGAGGGGTGCTAATGGTTGATAACTAGAGTAATCATTCCCTGGCGGTAGTTCGGTGAAATTCGTGTACCCTCCAACTGTCAAAGCATTAACCGCTTGGGCAGGATCAGCGATATCTGAAAGTTGATTCACATCAGGGTAACCTTCAGCAAACTCAGTGTTAAAGTCTCCATTATAATTTCCTATCGAGATGCAAAAAAGCCTTCCTTCCTCGCCACTATTAAAAGCTAATATGTCAATCATGTGGCTCCAGGATGTAGCTGAATCTTTAATCGGGTTATCGCCTAACACTGCTAAGGAATAGACCGCCTGGCGATTATCGACATTCTCTTGCTCTCGTATTTGCACCGCACGCTCAGTGATGAGAGGCCACTCTGCGCGATGCTCTTCCGTCGCTGTTCCCTGGTTTGGTTGCACTAGAACTCTTACTGAACGCACCCAATTCGTGGCGGTGAAGGCTTTTTCCGTTAATGCATTTGGCAGCACCTCTCCAAAAAAAGCCAATCCGCACATCTCCGTTCCATGTCCGTTCAGATCCCCACCAGATTCTTCGTTTACTAACGCAGAGTGACTTGATACTAGACCAGATCGCAATAAAGTGTGCTCGGATCGACAGCCCGTATCTAGTACCACAACTTCTGGTGCCTCAGTGGGCGGGGGACTTATCTCTATTTCAAGCTCATCAGGACTAGAACTCTCAGTATAGTACCAACGAAGCGCCGCAGCTGGAGAGCTTTCAACTTCAAAAACACAATCAGTTAAATCATAAAGCTTTTCAGCTTCATCTCCAGAGAGAACAAAGAAGTAGACCTCCTGTTCAGCGAAGCTAACCTTATGTCCATCTTCGAACCGAAGATTATCGAAACAGTCAAAAGCCTCTTTAAGCTGCTTCTCTGTTTTTCTACCTTCCTCTCGATTTCTATAGCCACCACGACAATGAAACTCAAGTAGGGTGCGCTTTTCGGAGCCCACGGTAGCGAGTACCTCGCTGTAGCGCTTCGCCTACGACTTGCTCGAACGGGGTCAACTGAAGATCATCGATAGCTTCAATCAAGGGTTGGTTTTTCAAAGATTCAGCTTCGGTCTGCTCGGTGGACTCCTGGTACTTTCTCAACTTACCAATGAAGGTCTTTAAATTTGCGGGGGCATCGACCACAACCTCTTTCGTTTCTGGGTCAAAATCAATTACTCGACTTCCGTCGCGTTTCGATTCCAGCTTCTTCTCGTCCAAAGCCGCTTCCGACGAAACATGAAATGTCACGAGATGCCGATCAGCATCCGTAACTCGTTCCTTACTAGCCAGATCGGCTTCCAGCTTATCGAATCGATTCAACAAATATTTCGCGTGCTCTCGAGCATTTCTAGGAGGCAAAGATTTATCGGTCGATCCACCTCGTGGTGATCTAAACTTCTCTGGCTTGAGAAACTGTCCTTTGATAAACGGAAGAGAATTCTGACCCACTGCTAATCACCATTAGATAAATCCTGAGCTCGCTTCTGCGCGGAAGCAAAAGCCTTTTGCAGGTCTTTGGATGAAAGTGTTTTCCGATCATGAAGAACCATATTACGAACTGAGTCATCACAAGCACGAGCAATGTCTGCAAACGATAGATCTTTGCTCTTACGAACAACACTTTCTAATGTAGAACTAGTTAGACCCACTGAAGAAAGTTTCAGTTGTATCAGTTGCTTTGCCTGTGAAGGACTAGGAAGTGGGAACCTAAGTACAAAATCAAATCGGCGCACTACTGCTTCGTCTAAGGATTGTTGGTAATTGGTCGCAGCAATTATAATGCTTGGACTATCATCTGAGTCCATTAGTTGAAGAAATGAACTTACTACCCGCTTAATCTCTCCTACATCAAGACTTTCTCCTCTATGTCGGGCGAGAGCATCGAATTCATCAAAAAAATACACACCTTGTCGCTTTGGCATTTCATGAAAAATAGTCCGAAGATGCCCCGCAGTAGCACCTAAAAATTTCGAAAATAGTCCATCGAATCGGACTGTAAGAAGAGGCATGTTGAGCTCGCCTGCCACCACTTGAGCAGCTAGCGTCTTGCCACATCCAGGCGGCCCGACAAATAGAAATCTTCTACGTGCCCCAACACCCCACTCTTCGAGAGTACTCCGCTTCCGATTCTCATTAATAACTTGAGTAAGCTCGGTGCGAGCATCATTTGAAAGCACAATGTCCCGTAACTTCTCTTTACGGTACCCCCCTTCCATCAGCTCTGCCAATTCCCCGCGGGGCTTTCCGAAATCTCTAACCGAGGTCAAGGAACTTTGGTTCTTCTGGTACTCTGGAAACTGGGCAATAATTTCACGAATCTCTTCAGCTAGGCGAACATGCCCGATCTCACTTTTCTGAGCAGCTAATTGCAATGCCGCACGACGAAATTCCTTTTCGTCATTATCTGCATAAGCCTGCAATAAGTGTTTTATTATCTTCGATGAACTCACTTTATCTCTAATCTCGCAAACTACTCGTCAAATACCACATCGGAGAATTTTCAAACAGAACAAGAATTCCATCCTCACGCCGCCCACTTCTGTCCGTTCGCTGCATAATCCACCATTAGCTCAAAGAGAGTGTCGCACTTTTCTTTGAAGACTCGGCGGTCGTAAGAATCGGGGAGGTTTTCGTCGAGGACTTGCTCTACGATTGAGCGTACGGCGCGTTGGGTTTGGGTGTCTTTGTACCAGTCTTGGACGAGGACCTTGGGGTGTTCTTGGAGCAGGCGCTTGAGGAGTGTTTTCGCAGCGAGTTTTACTTTTTGGGTTTCCGCTTCTGTGAGCTTGTCTTGCTTAATGATGTCATAGAGCTCAAGCTCATCTTCGCTGAGGCCAGCTCTCACTGCCCGCTCGTCTTCCTCTTTCATTTCATGGGTAAACTTAAC
>JAGRAT010000283.1 GCA_020434495.1 Bdellovibrionales bacterium
TTTGATAGCTGGAGTTCGCCCAGTCGCCCGGTTATGGCTAACTCACGAATGCAGTACGGCAAGAATTTGATCTGCAACATCTTTGAGCGAACCTCGGGGAGAGGCAGTTCGGAATCTCCAAAGACCTCCCGAGATGCAATAACTACATCACTACTCTTTCCCGGATCTATGAGTTTTGCTCGGTCGAGACGAAGAAACGCTTCCACGGCATGGAGATAGGGAGCGAGGCGCTGGTCACTCCAATTGTTTGTCCCCAGCTCAGCCTTTGCAATGCCGCTTTGGAAAACAAATCGCTCTATCATCTTCGCAGCTTCTGGGTTTGCAAGTCGTTCTGCAAAATCGACGACAGCTGTTTGAAGGGCCGGTGGCGTTGAGGGATCTTGAAGCAGCCGCTTGCCGTACTCTAATTGACTTTGGCGCATCGCTTGAGCTGGATTTTCTGGAAGGGCATCGGCAACGAGAGACAGGCGAATATACCTGTCGGCGAGTTGCTGTTCGTTCAGTTTGCTTTGCGAGAGATCCTTCGGAAAAAGAATGTTTGCGACTTTTCGGGTTTCTTTTAAAAGGTCAATTTGACCAAATGTGCTGTGTTGGAGGTGGTAGATGCCAGCTTTGAGAAGTGCCGTCCCGCACGGTTCTCCCTGTAGCCAAGAGAGAGCAAGAGCATTGCGAACTTCAGTAGCTCGAGAGTCTTCTCGTCCTTCCCCTTGTATTCGACCCAGGGCTTGAAACGCAAGGCGGCCAAGGGTTTTATCTGAGGAGGTCTCGTCTACGGGCTCGAGGGCTGCACGGTGTCTGATAAAGGTGCCGAGAACTTCCACAGCCTCGTTCGTTCCGAGATCGCGAAGTAGAGAGATGGTAGTGTTCGCTTCCTCGCGATCAATGTCATCGCGTAGAAGAAACTGAGATGCAATCGAAGATACCGTGCTGGCGTCTCGTTCAAAGGCAGTCCGGACCTCGTTGAAAGTAACGAGTTTACTTGAGTCAGAAACTCGCTGCTGAATGGGCTCTCGACCTTGCGGATCTAGCATTTAACACACTGAAATGACGCCTAAAATTGGGAATCACACTGGACGTTTAGAACGGCATTATAGCTGTGTCAGCGAATTAATAAATAGCGTTAGATTCTCCCCCTAAGAGGTCCCATCCTTCGCCTGCTGCCAACCACCACCAAGAGCACGATAAAGAGCAATTGATGCTCTAAACTGACTCATCTTGGTCTCTATCAATTCGAATCGAGCATCAAGCGCTTCACGCTGAGTTAGTAGTACCTCCATGTAATCTGCCCGCGCGGCATTAAAGAGAGTTGTAGAAATTTCTACGGATTCGTTTAGGGCTTTTACTTGTTGTGACTTCAACAGGTAGTTCTTTTCGAGATTGTCGATATTTGAGATCTGATTCGTCACTTCAATGAAGGCTTTCAACACCGCCTGCTCATAGTCGATGACGGATTGAATCTGCTTTGCACTGGCATTTCGGTACATAGCTTCTATGTCTCTTCTGTTAATAAAAGGAGCAGTAAGGCTTCCGCCCAGTGCGTAAAGCATGGACTGAGGACTTTCAAAAAGCTTTGCCGTATCGTAAGCAGAATATCCATAGCTACCAGTTAGCCTTAATGACGGATAAAAGCGGGCGCGTGCTACCTCAACGTTCAGATTCGCCGCTGCCAACTCGAGTTCGGCTCTCTTCACATCGGGGCGATTTTCAAGAAGTTCGGTTGGAAAGCCAGCCCCAATCTTTGCTGGGTGGAGATCTTCAATTCTCTGGGCATTTCGAGGAATTGCCTGTGGATATCGGCCGAGGAGGAAATTTATTCTGTTCTCGACCTCAACGATATTTTGTTGAATCCCGTACTGTAAGCTTCTTGTCTTGAAGAGCTGCGCTTCAAATCGCCGAAGTGCTAATTCCGTTACCCGAGCTCCCTGCTTCTTTAGGCGTACTATCTGGAGCGCCCTTGATTGGATAGCAATGTTTTGTTGAACGAGATCGAGCTGACTGTCTAGCGCAAGAAGTTCAAAGTAGGAGTTCGCCACTTCTGCGATGAGGTTTGTAAGAAGAAACTTTCTTCCTTCGGCAGAAGCAAGATACTCCATAAATGCCGACTTTTCGGCGTTGCGGAGCTTGCTCCAGATGTCTATCTCCCAACTCGCCTGAGCTCCAAGAAAGAAATCTGGAAGGGGATCGGGGAAAGATTTGTCTGGCGCTATCTCCAGATTGCTCTCTACAGCTCCCTTCCGGGTGTACTCGCCGACTTTATCAAGTCCTGCATCCGCGCCAAGCTCCACGGACGGTAGATAGGCTCCCTGTCGAGCGAGAATTTCATTCTGAGCAATTAAGATCTGCTGCGAGAAAATTCGGAGTTCCTGGTTCTGTTGAAGTGCTGCATCAATCAGGTCAATTAAATGTTGATCGCCAAAGTATTTAGACCAAATTGTATTGGCCAAAGTATCCTCGGACTTTGCTGATTCTCCTTCCGGCAAATTGGCGAAAGTCTCAGGGACATTCAGCTGGGGCTCTAAAGTCTCCACCTGCGGGACGCATCCCGAGAGAAGAAGCGTGAGCGCGAAGAGAAAGAAAACTGAGATAGGCGAATTCTTAGTTTGCATGCGGAGCCTCTGATCCATTTAGGGGAGATTGTGACACCTCTCCTTCGTCTTCGGTTAATGGCCAATCATGTTCGTCTCGAATGAGCTTACGGCCTTCAGCAAGGGAGCCAAAGATGTAAAACAGCCCGGGGATGACGACAACACCTACCACAGTCCCAACGAACATCCCTCCAAGCGCCGATGAACCGATGGTTCGGTTACTAATCGCGCCTGGACCCGTTGCAAGCACCAGTGGAATGAGGCCAGCGATAAAAGCAAACGATGTCATGAGAATCGGCCGGAATCGAGCGGCTGCACCCTCAATGGCAGCATCAAGAACGGATGCCCCGGCATGATGCTTTTGCATTGCAAATTCAACAATAAGCACCGCGTTCTTTCCGAGCATCCCGACGAGCATGACCAACCCAATTTGGGCATAGATGTCATTCGAAAGCCCCATGATTTTCAGGAGAAAGAATGATCCAAAGATTCCTGCCGGTAGTGATAGGATTACAGCTAGAGGAATGATGAAACTCTCGTATTGAGCTGCAAGAATGAGATAGACGAATAGAAGTACCACGATAAAAATGTACAAGCCTTCGTTTCCTCTTCTCACCTCGTCAAATGAAAGGCCTCCCCAGTCGATATCATATCCTCGGGGTAAGACCTCTTTTGCGACGTCCTGAATAGCTTTGATGGCTTCACCGCTGCTAAAGCCCCTTGCCGGAGCTCCGCTAATGGAAGCCGAGGTATAGAGGTTATAGCGCGTGATTTCGTTTAGACCCTGAAGCTTCTTCATCTTCACAAATGAGGAGTACGGAACCATCTGATCCCGATCATTCTTCACATAGAGCTGAAGCAAGTCAGAAGGGAGGCGACGATACTCTGGAGATGACTGGACAAAGACTTTAAAGAACTGACCAAACCGAGTGAATCCAAGTTCGTAGTTACTTCCAATAAGGGTCGAGAGCGTATCAACAGCTTTCTTGACCGAAACACCCTTTTGCATCGCTGCCTTGGTGTCGAAGATGAGCTCGTATTGCGGATAGTTCGCAGTAAAGAAGGTAAATAGACCTCTTAGCTCTTTCCGCTTACGGAGAGCGTCCATAAATTCGTCGTTCACCTTTGCGAGCGCTGTGTAGTCACCACTATTCGTTTTGTCGAGAAGACGAAGAGAGAATCCTCCTGCTGCCCCATATCCGGGAACTGCTGGTGGTTGAAAGAACTCAATGATCGCTCCAATGTCCTTGGTCTTCTCCTCGAGCTCTTCGATGATCTCATCTGCTGTTTTGTCCCGTTCTGACCAAGGCTTTAAGTTGATGAGACAGGTCCCAGAGCTTGAGCCCCGCCCCTGCGTAAGCACTTCGTATCCAGTGAGTGCCGATACCGATTGTACCCCTTCAATTTTACTACTGATGCCCTGTAAGCGTCGTGCGACCTCGTTGGTATGCTCAAGTGTTGAACCCGGAGGAGTTTGGATAATGGCATAGAGCACTCCTTGGTCTTCAGCAGGTATGAATCCGGCAGGCATCAGGCTAGAGAGAAAAAAGATTCCAAAACAGAAGGCAAGTAGGCTTCCGACGGTGAGAATTCGACGAGGCACGATGGCACGGAGCACAGAGACATATTTACCCGCAAGCTTCTCGAAGAGGTTGTTGAACTTCTCGATGAATATACTAATAGGAGTTCGTTTCGGCGGCTGTCCGTGGGTGTTTTTTAAGATCATCGCACAAAGAACTGGAGTCAGTGTAAGGGCGACAATTCCAGAGATAATGATTGAGGACGCCATGGTAATAGCGAACTGGCGGTAGAAGACACCGACCGGACCAGGCATAAATGAAACGGGAACAAACACTGCCGCCATAATGAGGGTGATTGCGATAATGGCACCGCTAATCTCTCCCAAAACTTTCTTTACTGCTTGATACGGAGAGAGGTGCTCTTCGGCCATCTTTACGTGAACGGCCTCAAGAACGACAATTGCATTATCCACAACAATTCCAATCGCTAGCACCAGCGCAAATAGGGTGATGAGGTTTATCGTTATTCCGAAAAATGGCATTACGAAAAACGCCCCGATTAATGATACCGGAACAGCGAGAGTTGGAATGAGGGTGGACCTCCAGTCCCCAAGAAATATGAAAACGACCAGAGCTACGAGAATAAATGCTTCAATAAGAGTGTGAAT
>JAGRAT010000284.1 GCA_020434495.1 Bdellovibrionales bacterium
ATACGCCATCTACCATAACGCTTGAGTATCCAACTATAGCAGTGAGTGGAGTTCTCAGTTCATGACTCATATTTGCAAGGAATCGAGATTTTGCTTGATTCGCCTCCTCCGCACGAGCAGTTTGAAAGGCGAGATCTGCTGTGCGTTGTTCAACCAACTCCTCAAGGCGCTCCGTATAAGCGTGGATCCGTTGCTGTGAGCGTGAGTTTGCCACCGCAACGGCAGCACCCTGTGCGAATTCTTCGAATCTTGTGAGTTCCGGTTGCGTGAATCGATTGTTCCTTCGAAATCCGATGAGGATGGCGCCGAGGACATCTCCCCGTACCTCGAGACAACAGGCGTCTACAGCTTTTATTCCGAGATTTACCAGGTAGTCCAGCTGATGATCTTTATGGCGCTCCAGGTTGGACACGCTAAGATATCCGCCAACCCGCATGACCTGTCCGAGAATTCCCTCCGTGAAGGATACCTGTTGTGGCAATACGGTGGGAGCGCAGCCATAAGCTCCTCCAAGCTCCAATCGAGAGTTATCCTCGTCGGTAAGAAATGTAAGAGCAATATCAGCGGAGAATCGAAATGCGCTCTCCCGAGCCAAGCTTTTCACAATTCGTGGAAGCCCAATATTACTTGCTATGAGTTGGTTCAGTTCATTGAGAACCTGTAACCGGTCGTGAAGATGTTGGACAGTGCTCGATAGCCGTTGCTTTTCAAACGTTGTAGAGCAATGGTGGGCAAGCTGGAGAAACTGTCCTTCCATCTCTTCATCCATTTCTTTCGCCTCGAAGAGTACAAAAGTTCCGACTGCAGTGCCCATGCACACGATATCGAGAAGGGTGAAGTCGCCGTATCGAACTACTGGGGATTGTGGCTCTACCGAGAAACTTTGATTCCGTCCACGGTAGTGTTCGGAAAGGACGAGTGCGAATTGGGCCTCGGGGAATTCTCCAACTGAGCAGATGAGATCTTCGTGCCCATCTGCATTTTCAGATGGGAGGAAAAGCGCCGCCGCGCTCGATGAGCAGATTTGGGCTGCGGTCTCACAGATCACTTCGTACAACTTGCGAGCGTCTTCACCTGACTCGATGAGATGAGGTATCGTGGCGAGCGAAAGAGCTTGCTTCTCCGATTGTATGCCTTGGCGGGAGAGTACCTGAGTAACTCTACCTCCGTTGCCCTCTGTCATAGTAGTTCGTTTTTCGCAGGTGAGGGGTGTGAGATCTCACCAGCAATCCCTACTAAGTAGGTCGACAGATACTCATATGAGCTTTAGACAAGTTACGAAGTTTTCGGACTTCGCAGTAAAAGAAGTTCTACAATGATATCAATAGTTTGTTCGCTTTAGGCGAGTTCAGGGGTGAAACCCTTCCTCATAGTATTCTCGGTTATGCTTCGTGGTTCTACGAACTGTAGGAGGTAGTCAGCGCCACCAGCCTTTGAGCCAACTCCCGAAAGTCGAAATCCTCCAAACGGCTGCCTACCGACAATCGCTCCGGTGATGCTTCGATTTAAATAGAGATTGCCGACCTGCAGCTCTCTGCGAGCCTGTGCAAGGTGCGAGGGGCTTCGGCTAAAGACCCCGCCGGTAAGAGCATAGTCAGAGTCGTTAGCCATTTGGAGGGCCTCTTCAAAGGAGGTTGCCGGAGCAACGCAGAGCACCGGAGCGAAGGCTTCCTCCCTCCAGAGTGGATCGTCGGCTGGGACGTCTCGAAAAATAGTTATCGGAACAAAGTAACCGGTATCTGGACATTCGCTTGAAAGCGCAAGGGAGAGAGAGTTCTGTCGTTCTCGCACAAGATTGAGTACTCGCTGCTGACTCTCTTGGTCTATGAGCGGGCCCACAAAAGTTTCCGGCTGCTCGGCGGGTGCAATAATAAGATCGTTTGCTGCTTGGCAGAGCCTTTCCACGAATCGCTCATATGCATCCTGCAACACGATAACTCGTGAGCACGCAGAGCACTTTTGTCCGGCGAATCCGAAGGCAGAGTAGAGTACTCCTTTAATGGCATCATCGATATCCGCATCGTCATCGACGATAATTGCGTTCTTTCCTCCAAGTTCCAGGATGACCTTCTTTATGTGTCGCTGCCCTTCTCCAACTACAGCGCTTCTCTGAAGTATCTCAAGACCGACGGCGCGGGATCCGGTAAAGCAGAGGAGATGAACTCCTGGATGTCCCACCAATACTGGACCAATCTCTTCGCCAATTCCTGGGAGAAACGAAAAAGCGGAGTCGTGCACTCCGGCTTCTCGTAGGATAGTAGCGAGCTCAGCGGCAATGAGTGATGTCTGCTCAGCAGGTTTGAGAACAGTTGCATTGCCACAAACTAGCGATGCAACTGTCATCCCCGTTGCAATCGCGAGAGGGAAATTCCAAGGAGAGATCACCACTGCGACGCCTCGAGCGGAGTACGAGTAGTGATTGAGCTCACCGTTCAGATATGGCATGAGGTGTGTTGGGGTGCTAAGACCGAGAGCACACTTAGCGTAATAATCACAGAAATCTATGGCTTCACAAACGTCGGCATCGGCTTCCCCCCAGGGTTTCCCAGCTTCAAGCACCATCAAGGCAGCGAGCTCTCTTCGCTTCTGTCGCATGAGTTCGCCAGCATAAGCAATAATCTCAGCCCGACGTTGAAAGCCGAGCGCCTCCCATTCCTCCAATCCGCCTTGCAAGGAAGTGATCGCTTGAAGAGCTAAGGCTTCATCTGCAAAGTGAACCTTTCCAATCGACTCTTCGGGGTTTGATGGATTCTCACTCTTCGCAACCTTGGCTGTCGAAAGGAGTTCTCCACCGATTATTGGAGCAGCTGAATATTCTCCTACCCGCGCTTTCTCTCGGACCTGCTCCAAGGCGAGGAGGAATTGCTCTCTTTCTTCTGGTAGAGAGAAGTCGATAGGCGGTTCGTTTCGAAATTCAGCGATGTTCATGATGGAACTCCATTCTTCTTTAACGTTCCAGGTGCAATAAGTAGTTCGTCGATTGCTTTGTCATCGTAAAAGGTGTGGCGGAGAAAAGACTCGTTGGAGGTGTTCTCGAGAAGCCTTCTCACCAAATATCCCATTCCAGGAATGAGCTCACCGAGGGGAACGTAGAGTCGGACGAGATACCCTTCCTTCTCAAAGGCCTTGGCGATTGGCTCGGCCATGCCGTAGAGCATCTGCAACTCAAACTGATTCTTTGGAATATTGTGCTGCGCAGCAAACACACAGGCATGTGAAAGGGAGCGAATGTTATGAGAGCCAAATGCCGGGAGTACGTGGTCGAGATTAGAAAGGAGGAGCTGAGAGATCTCCTCGTAGTTCTTATCGGACTCGTACTTTTGCGTGTAGAGCGGGTTTTCCCAGTTTCGTTGCGAACAGGAAACGGTCTCCGCGTCCCAATATGCACCTTTCACTAGCCGGATAGCGATGGGCCCCCCGCGTTCCTTCGCAAGTCCTAAGAGACTCTTTGTGAGAGCCATGGAATTCTTTGCATACGCTTGCACGACTATCCCCGGATAGGGATAGGATCGAAACTCTTCGCTTCCGAAGACTTCTCGGAATACCTGGTAAATGATTCCGTTATGGCCTGTATCCTCTGCATCGCAGTAGATCTGAACATCCTTCTCCTGTGCGATACGTACAAGTTGTGAAAGACGTTGAGAGAGGACCTCTACACTTTTCTTGTAGTTTAAGGAGTAGCACTGTGAGTAGAGGGCCGAGAGCTTAACGGAAACGCAAATGGCGGTTCTGTCGCCCGGATGCCCTGGAAGTATCGGTTGTGCGGACGGCCAGCCAGGAACGGTATCTCCAAACACTTGAAGTGCTTCTACGTATCTATTGAAATACTCATCTGCCTCCTTCTCGCTTAGGCAGTATTCTCCCAAGAGATCCACCGTAAACGCGAGCCGACTGTTACGTAGCCGCTTTAGCTCTTTGAGTGCCTGTTTTGGAGTCTCTCCAGCAATGAACTGTTTTGCCATCTGGCCGACTCCCTGCTTAACAGCGAATGAGGTCGCTTTTGCTCTCAAGGAATCGGGAGGAACGTTCACCCCCCAAGAAGCAAGACCGTGAATCTCTTTTGCGGAGTCTTTTAAGTATTCAGAAACATGAGCAGCTATCGAGCGACTAGAGTTTAGGGTTGGAAGGACATCTACCAACCTGAACATATCGGTCTTGAAGGTCGGAAACTGCATCGACCATTCCATGATCTTTCCCGACCAGAAGGAGGTGTTGAATGCCGAAGGTTGCGTTTTTCCGATCTGCTCAAAGATTTTCTTCCCGAATACCTTAATGTCCTCTTCCAATTGAGCTGATGTCATCAACCCTCCAACGTTACGAGTTTTTGCCCCGAAGTCACCGTGTCACCCGGCTTTACCAGAACCTCCTGAACAACCGCTGCCCGGGGGCTGGAAATGGCGTGTTCCATCTTCATGGACTCGAGAATGACCATCTGTTCATCAGCTTCAACGTTTTTCCCCTGTTGGACAAGAACTGACAATACCTTCCCGGGTAGCGGGGCGCTCACGATTCGTGAACCGTGGAGCCGCTGTTCGTTCGTCTCTCGTAATGAAGGAGTGGTGATGGTGAGAAGTGCTCCAAAATAGGTGTCCGTTACCCAGAAGGAGCTGACTGCTGGGTTCCCGGAGGGAATGGCTACGGTGCGAAACTGGTGGGGGACGCCGTCTATGAGTAGAGATACCACATCTTTGCCAGTGTCTAGGCAATCTATCTTCATGAGGGGGGTATCTTCGTCAGATACTTCCCTTACCGTCCACCGACTTTCATCAACCT
>JAGRAT010000285.1 GCA_020434495.1 Bdellovibrionales bacterium
AGCCGGATCTCCAGTGCAACCTTCAACCGTTCCAAGAATTCCGAAATTCAGACCCGCATGCTTCATCAGAGTAACGAGAGCGCGAGCGATCCTCTGCTTTCTCTTGTCATAAGCACTTACGCAGCCGACCCAATACAGGTAATCAACAGCGTCTCCCTCCTGGAGTATCGGCACCTCTAATCCTTCCAGCCAATTAATTCGATCTTCTGGAGCTCCGTAAGGATTGGCTCGGGTTTCAAGAGATTTCAAAGTGTTTGCGGCCTCGGAGGGGACTTCTCCCTGCATCAACACCATGTTCTGTCGGTTCCCAATGATCTGATCGACATGATTGATTCCAACAGGGCAAGCTTGAACACAGGCCATACAGGTGTTGCAGGTCCAAAAGACATTCTCGTCGAGGACCTCGCCGGAAATTCGCGCATCGGCGGAGGCCCCGATTGATCTCGGTGCTTGTTGAACAAGCTGGTTGCTGGCACGCATTTCTCGGTCCTCTAGCTGTGCCGCTCCATCCTCGCCGGTAAAGACAACCCCGGAGCTTGTTCGGAGATAGCTCTGTTGCAAAGAGCTGTCGAGCGCACGCAAGGGGGATGGAATCAGCGAGTTGCCGGCGAATTCTCCTTTAGAGCCAAGCGAGAGGAGGTGGTTCCTGGTATCGAGGATGAGCCATTTTGGAGAGAGTGGCTTTCCGGAAAGGTACGCTGGGCATGCGTCCTGGCAGCGTCCACAACTGGTGCATGCCTCAAGATCGAGTAAGTTTTTCCAGCTGTAATCTTTGATGGTACCAAGTCCGATCTGGAATTCCTCTTCTTGCTCCATGAGCTGTTCGAGGTCCCCAGGGGACTTAATCTGACCTTTTGCGCGGCTACGCGGTTCAAAGTAGAGGTTGGCGGCGCTCGCTATTACGTGGAAAAACTTTGAGTACGGAACAAGGGCGACAAAGGTGAAGACCGTTAAGGTGTGAATCCACCAGATAGCGAAGTGAAGGGTTGATCCAGCTTCGTTGGATAGTCCCCAAAAGAAGCCAGCAAACAGTTTTCCTATCGGTGAATAGGCGGCCCACGGGTCGTTCGTTACGTGTATGCGAAGTCCTTCAATCAAAAATCCCTGGAGGCAGAGAATGGTGAGCATCCAGAGGAGGTAGCTGTCGGCATTTGCGGAATGGAGATGATCAGGTTTTGCGATCCACCGTCGGTGAGCAGCCATGGCACAGCCGAGGATTACGGCAAGTCCAAAGAGATCCGCGAGGAGGCTCACTCCGAGGTAGAACTCCCCATGGTAAATTCGAATTCCTAGGTCATGATCAATGAAGACCATCGTTGTGGTGAAGAGGAGTACAAAGAACCCGAGGTAGATAAAGGTATGGATGGCCCCAATTCCTCTCCGGCGAATGACCTTCCTCTGGAGCAAGGCTCCTGTGAGGAGGTGGTAGAGTCTCGTGATTGGTTTCCCCTGGAATTCGGGATCTTGCTGTCCTCTCATGATGAGTTCTGCGTGGCGAAGGAGCCCAATCGCAGCGATTCCCATTGAAACCGCCATAAGGGAATACATCGTTATTACGTTGGGTAAGGTCCCAACATTCCACATGATCTCACGGGTTGCGCTCATGGCCCTCGTCCTCAAAAGACAAAATGGATACTCGGTTACGATTGACAGCAGGAATCGTTCAAGGGATCATTATTGGATAACGATAAAGCATTAGAAAGACGGCTTTTATCATTAAATAGTGATTCACTAGAAAAGGACTGTTGCACTTCTTCCGTCCTGTTGTTCTAGTCCTTTTTATTTCAATGCAAGACGCTTCCTTTACATCGTCTATTTCATCAGGGTCCCCGAGAGAGGCAGGACATAGGCGAGTTGCTGACTCTGGTTGCCATGAAGAGTCAGGAGACCCAGAGCCGGAACCCGGTACTTCGTATTACTTTTCGCATGTTTTTTGGAACTTATCGAAATTCGGATTGACCGGATTGAAGACTTCTTTGATTCCGTGCGTTGGCTACAAGGCGAGATGATTCGATTATAATGACAATGCTACTCGTTCCCTTCGTGTTTTTGATCTGTTGTATCTTCGGATACGGGCTCTTTGTGTTGTTTAAGGCCTCTGTGAGTCGGGCCTCAATCTCTACTTTGGAGAAATTGGTTGAGGAAGGGGTATGGGGGGCAAAGCTTTCACTTAAGGTTCTCGAAAGCGCAGATAAGCATATTTTAGCTGGGCATGCTGGCCGATTTCTTTGCGCCTTTGGATGTGGAGTGAGTGCTGTCGCGCTCTATCAGGAGCTCAAGCTCATCGTGGAAAGTCAGTTTTCCTGGCTGCCGACATCCTTGGTAGATTTCGGACTCGCAATTGTACTGGCGTTGTGTATTTCGTGGTCGGCGCTCCTCGCCGTTCAGCTCGCAAAAGCGTTAGCGGTGAAAGCTCCGGAGAGGATTCTCCTGAATTTTGGTTGGCTCTGCCTCGCCCTCACTACTCTGCTATTCCCTGTTCGGGCGCTCGTGAGTGTTCTGGTCCAGATTTTCGAGCGATCGGGAAGGATTGAGATTGTTCCATCTGAGCGCGAGCTCACCCTCAGCGCCGAGGATCTTGAGACAGTTATCGAGCAAAGTACTCAAGCTGGAACCTTAGATGACAATGAATCAGAGCTTCTTCAGGGGGCATTGAGGCTCTCAGAATTGAAAGTTCGCGAGATCATGACCCCTCGCGCCGATATCGTGACCATCAACGAAGAGAGCACTATTCGAGAGTTTCGTGAAGTCATAAAAGAGGCTGGATTTTCGAGGATTCTTGTTACAGGGGATCATCTCGATGATGTACGAGGGATGATTCTCGTGAAGGATCTTATCCCGCTGATTGGAGAGTCCGTAGGCAACGATTCCATCAAGAAGTACCTGCGAGATGTCTTGTTTGTTGAAGGGAACCTCTCGGGTGATGATGTTCTTCGAAGACTACGAGCGTCTCAAGGGCATCTTGCGGTCGTGCTTGATGAGCATGGGGGAGTGGACGGAATTGTTACCCTAGAAGATCTTTTGGAGGAGATAGTCGGTGATATCTTTGACGAAACAGATGTCCTAGATGAAGAGCAAGAAGTGACAGTTACCGTTACAGGTGAGCTGCTCGTTGACGGTGGAACGTCCCTCTCTGACCTTGAGTCTGAGTATGGTATTGAGCTTCCAGAGGGAGAGTATGACACCGTAGCCGGGTTTATCATCGACCAGCTCGGACGTATCCCAGAGGTCGGAGAGCAGGTGAGATGCAACGGCTCGCTTCTCAGAGTAGAGAATGTCGATGAGAACCGGGTTACCCAGCTCCGGATAAGTCCCGTCCAAGATGCCGCATAAATGTGATGCCGCATAAAAATTATTAATTTCAGGCGGTTAGTCTCGAACTCTAAAGCTCTTCCCTGATCTGCCGAATTATTTACTGGGCTGAATTCCCTTGAGAACCAAGGGCCGTTGGCAGAAGGGGAGCCCGTAAAGCACTTTTTCCGGACCGTCTTGCACCCTTGGGACATCATAAATGGTAGCGGAGAAAAGTGTGTTTCAGGAAGTCCGTTAGTCTCTGAAGAGGTTTTGTAACTCACGGGAATTCGACGAGTTGTAACGTTGAAAATGGGGATGATCGATGGAATCGGTTGATAGCGGTAACAACGATGAGAGCTTGGAAGATAAGGTGAACGCGAAGTTGGAGTCCATTAAGGCTGCGGCTGAAGCTCAGGTTGCCGAAGTTGATGTTTCAGCAGGTGCAGTGCCGAGCGCAACAACCTCCAAGCCGGATGCCAGTACTCGAGGAGAGGTGAGTGCTGCAACAGTAGCAAGAATGATGGGTCTCGCAACAGCGAATGAACTCTCAATGCTTGAAGGGAAGTTGGATCTCCTCTCTTCGCGGGTGAGTAACATCACAGCGAAACTCGAAAGGGTTTTAACGGGAATCAGTCGGCTTCCAACGAGTACCGATTTCGACCGAGTTGATATCAACATCGGCTCTCTGAAAACACTTATCAAGGAGAGTCTTGAGCAACTCTCGTCTGCCCAAAAAGAGAAAGCTACGAGTGATGAGGGCACGCTCAATCGAGCAACCATTATGAGTAGTTCCGACGAAGATTAGGCCAGACACCGCGGTAGTACCACTTAGCAGTACCCACAAAAGACCATTTTCCTACTGGAGGAACCACAGATGTCGACAAAAAAGGGAGAGCCTCGCTCATCAAATGAAAAAGCCAAGGCTTTAAGTGATAAAGTCGTGAAATCGAGAGCTCCTCGTCGCAAGAGCTATACACTAGATCTGAGAATTCATAGCCCAGCTTCACTCGGATATCTTGGGATTGATGGTATTGATACAGCGCCTGCTATGGTGAGGCTGGCGAAAGTTAAGGGACTTGATGTTATCGCGGTCACGGATTTCCATTCTGGCGATTTTATTGATCGAGTTGTCGCGGCGGCGGAGGGCACCAAGTTAACCGTACTCCCTGGGGTCAGTTTGCGGTGCCGATTGGCCGGTTGTGATGATGTCGTCATTATCTGTTTGTTTCCCGAGAATTACCGATCTCAGCAGGTGAATACCTTTCTTCGTGAAGTCGGTGTTCCCACATCACAACTCGGAAGAGAGGATTACATTTTGGACACCCCGTTTGGGGCGATTCTTTCCGTCATCGAGGCCCACCAGGGTATTGCTATTCCGAGCAGGATGGATAAAACCCCACATCGGATGAACGTCATCCCAGTGCTCGTGCGGGAG
>JAGRAT010000286.1 GCA_020434495.1 Bdellovibrionales bacterium
GGGCTTGAAGTCATCAAGAGGGTGTGGTCATAAACCGTTGAGGTTTCACTTATTACTTGTATGAATGATACTCCGTTAGTACCGTTTTCGGAAATTTCTTGGTTGAAGTCATTGGTATAGAACGTAGAAGGGCAGGTTTCCTATGGATCTTTCGAGTCTCTTTCAGAGGCGTGAGCAGCTGATCAGCTTAGATATCGGTGCCAGCTCCGTCAAACTCGTTGAGTTGGAGCTCTCTGGGAGTGGGGTAAAGCTACTCAACATTGGTTCGATGCCGATTGAGGGCGAGGTTTTTACCAGCAATGTTATCTCCAAAAAGGATAAAGTCGCTGATGCTATTAGCGCGCTTCTCGAGGCGCATGGGGTGGACGATAAAAGGGTTATTACCTGTGTGCCTGGACCCACAGTGTTTACGAAAAAGATTAAAACGCCGCAGGTGCCTTATCCAGAGCTCGTAGCAAATGTAAACATGGAGGCGGCAAATTTCATCCCTCATAACATAGATGCGGTTCGACTCGATTTCCATATTCTCAAGGAAGTAGGAAAGAATCAGTTTGAGTTATTGGTGGTTGCCGTAAAAAACGAAGTTATTGATGCGGTGGTCGAGACATTGTCTCTGGCGGGACTAGAAGCAGCGATCATCGATGTCGATTATTTTGCGCTTCAGAATATTTTCGAACACTCCTACCCAGAATACCTGAGCTCTACAGTGGCCCTTGTCGATTTTGGTGCTCGCTATTCAAGTGTCAATATCGTTCAAGGTGGATCATCGCTTTTTACCGGGGATGTGAGCGCCGGAGGAAGAACGGTTGTCGAAGCGCTTCAGGAAAGTTTAGAACTAACTCGAGGGGACGCAGAGGCCCTTGTCCAAAGTGGTGGTGGGGACGGAGATTCCCAATCGGCCCTGCAGGCTGAAGTGGAAACTTTAGCCAAGGAGTTTAACCGCCAACTGAGCTTCTTTTGGAGTGCTGCTGGAGCAGATCAAGGGATTGATCGAATCATGTTGAGCGGAGGAGCCGCTCAAACGTCTGGTTTTATCTCTGCTCTTGAGGAAATTACCGGATTGCCATGTGAGCAGCTTGATCCGTATCGAAATATAGATACGGACGGAGGGTTCGACGATAAGCTGCTAAAGCAGTTGGCTCCAAGTGTTGGGGTAGCTTTTGGAATGGCGTTACGGGAGCCAGGTGATAGAATTCTTCCCGAAGATCTCTAAGGTGAAGTACTCGAGGATTTGCGGACGAGACGAGCGAGTAAGACGATGATTAAGATCAATTTATTGGGTGATGAGGTAAAGCGGGATAGTTCGGGAGTCTATTGGCTTGCCGGCATGGTCATATCGTTTCTCGCTTTTGGCATGGTTGCTACGTTTATGTACTTCGATGTCGCTAACCAGTTGACCATACGTGAGCAGGAGGTATCAGACTTAGAGCGGCAATTGGCTCAGTTAAAAGTAAAGACTGCTGAGGTGAATACTCTTGAGGCGAAGAAGAAGGAGCTTAATAGTAAGCTTGCTGTTATCGCCGAATTAAAACTCAGTAAGCTCGGACCGGTTCGAGTGCTCGATGACCTGAATTTGAGCGTGCCGGAGCAGGCTTGGCTCACAGGAATATCGGAAAGTGGTGCTGGAATTGAGATAACGGGGTTCGCTCTTGACGGCCAAACGGTTGCGAATTTTATGGATCGTCTCGAGAAATCTAAATACTTTGCTGAACCGAAGATAGAGACACGCTCCGCTACCTACGAGGGGGCGAAGATTCAATCATTTACAATGCGATCGAAGCTTAGTTACGCGGGGAACTTAAAACCGAAAGAAGAGACTCTCTTAAGTAGTGGTGCTTCGTAATTTGCGGCATTGGGGAAAGGGATAGCGAATGAACGATTTTCTTGACGCATTTAATGAGTGGCCGATTTACTACAAGATCGGTGCTTGGCTTGGTGCTCTGCTTTTTTGCTCTTATATTTTTTGGCAATATTTTTACAAGTCGCCAGCTGAAGATCTTCAGAAGGCTGAAGATAAGGTCGAATCATTGCAAGGACAGATTCGACAGCAGCGATTGCTTGCTCGCAATTTGCCGAAGATACGTAAAGAAGTGCAGGAACTTGATAAAAAGTTGGTAGCTGCGTTGGAAGAGTTGCCAAATAAGCAAGAGACTTCTCGCCTTTTGGAGTCGATATCTGACCTGGCCCGAGATGCTGGTCTCTCAGTTGATCTCTTCCGAGAGCTTGGTACTACGACAAAAGAGTTTTATGGGCAAAAGTCCGTCTCCCTAGTAGTTACCGGCACATTTCATCAGGTAGCGACATTTTTTGATGAGGTAGGGAATCTGCCGCGGATTGTGAATATTAACGGTGTTTCCATGAAGCAGCCAAAGATTCAGGAAGATGGCATTTTGCTCACTACCGGCTGTACAGCTACTACATTCTGGTATCTTTCTGAGGAAGAGAGAGCTGCCCAGCAGCAACAGCAGAAAGACCAGGCAGCAAAGCGTCGTCGGCGATAGCTAGAGTTGGCGTTGGGGAGGAGTTCAACGATTCTACTAGCGATAGACTTTTAGAATGGCGTTGTAAATTTTTACGCTGCCCCTCATTTTGCTTCCCCACCAATAAAGAGTGCTACATTAGTAAGTTATGAGAGCAAAAGACGTTTGATTTGTTCATCCAACACAATGTCGTCACCATTTGCGTTCTCGATGAAACACCATTGCATCAATTGATTGTGGGTACGGAGTGTGGCGTTTCAATATGGCGGTTTGCTCTCATTTAGCATCCCGTAATTAAAAACTTTATTGACACTTTGTACTCTTAAATCTAACACATGAAGGGTGTGATTCTGTGGAAGCTGATGGTAGTGGTGTAATCCAGTAGCTTGTCGGCTTTTTGTCTCTATCTGAATGAACTGAAAGCGTGGTACAACATCCGAGCTTTCAAGACATTGGGCTTTAATGAGTTAGGGCCTTACGAGTTTGGGACGTAAACGGAATTTAGGTGTTAAGGGTATATTGGAGTTGGTTGTTAGGTTCGCTTAATCAACTTCACTCTGATGGGTCAAAGTAAAAAAGAAGCTTGGTGAATGTCAGGCATCTTCTTACCCCACTTGGTCCAATACACTTACTACCTTTGGTTATGTGCGGTGACTAATTTGTTCATTTGGAGAGTTCTGATGAGTGCGACTCCTAGTATCAAGCGGCTTGAGTCAACAACGAGGGGATCAAGCGGTAATGAAGGGGTACCGGCAGATCCCCAAGTGCGTTTTAGCGATAGAGGTCTTTCGATGTTAACTAATTCTTCAATTCGAGTTGGTGGTTTCCAGATATTTGCGAGCCTTCTTGCCTTCTCAGTTCTTTTTCTTGCTGGCTGTGCTTCTAACTCGCCGAGTTCATACGACCCAAATATGGAAGTTGCCGGATTGGATAGTGATGCCGCTATGGGGCAAGAGGTAATGGGGCAAGAGGAAGTGGCACCTCTAGTGCTCTCAAGCCTTGCTGAACAGGGTCTTGGGATCGAATTGCGAAGCAATGGCGCTGAGGCGGATCTTGTCATCCGTTCGCAGGAAGACGCTCTCAACTATGAAATCGAGCGTTTGTACGAACCTGCTCGCTTAAAAATTAGAATTCCAAATGTTTCAGTTGCAAATCTTCCGGAGAAGGTTATGCAGCCAGAGAATCAACAGCTTGTTGAAAGTATTAACTACCGAGCTATTGATAACGGTTCTGAAGTAGAGTTGCTCATCGCAAATAATCAGCGAATCGGATACGAGTCCGAGCCAATCGCTGGCAACCTCTACGTTCGCCTCATGCCTGAAGGCGAGATGGCAGATATCTCAGCAGCAGCTTCTGAAGAAGCTGTTTTTGAAAAGTCGGCGAGGACAGAGCTTCCAGCGGTGGAACTCAATCGCATGGTGTCGACTCGGCCAGTGCTTAAGGGGCTTCGATTTGAAAACGTTGCAAGCCTTGGTCAGGTTGTCGTTGCTGACATGGAATCCGCAGGAATTTTTAGCCTTAAGAAGACAGCACCCTCTGAATACGTTTTAAGACTTGAGAAAGCGACCTTTGACGAGAACGCTATCCAAACTCTGATGGCTCCACCGACAAGTACCGGCATCCGTACGGTTCGTGTCGTAAGGGACGGCCAAGATACACTTGTGCGTGTATTCGCCAATCCAACCCTACAGCTCGAAGCTTCTCCTAAGAACGGTGGAATCGTTATTCGACCATCTGATGCCTACCTTGCTTCAACTGGCGACATTAGGGCTCAGGCCGAACTGGAAGAGGCTGCTGACAACGGTGACCTTGAAGACGGTGGAGTGGCCGATGATACAGCAGCCGAAGCCGGTGCTGGTGATTTAGGAGAGCTAGAGAACGAGATAAGTCAATTACTTGATGAGGCCCCAAAGTACACAGGCCGAAAAATCTCTCTAGACCTGCAAGATACTGACATCGATAACGCATTAAGAATTATCGCTGAAGTTTCCAACTTAAATATTATCGCGAGTGATGATGTTCAAGGAAAAGTTACTCTTCGACTTATTGATGTTCCTTGGGACCAAGCCCTCGACGTTATCCTCAAGACGAATGCCCTTGATAAAGTTCTTGAAGGGAACGTCATGCGTATCGCTCCAATCGAAAAGCTTAGACAGGAACGAGAAGCCTTGAAGCAAGCTCGTGAAGCTGAAGAGGAACTTGAGCCATTGGTGGTCAGATATATTCGTATTAGCTACGCCAAGGCGTCAGAAATGCGGCC
>JAGRAT010000287.1 GCA_020434495.1 Bdellovibrionales bacterium
TCACTTGCAAATTATCGATGATATAAAAATTGGTGGGACTCCGGGGGCAAGATTTGAACGGCGACCGGAGGGGAGCCGATTGGATGGGGAAATCCTGCCCCCGCAATTTTGTTGGGTTTTTAAACTTGGCGGAGCCAAGATTTAAAAAAACATCCAAGTATCTTTGGTGTTTTTCAACTTAGCGTAGCCAAGATTGGAAAAACACATCACTTGCAAATTATCGATGATATAAGAATTGGTGGGACTCCGGGGGCAAGATTTCCGCGCCTGATTGATCCCTTCCGGTCGCTATTGATATTCTCTGTAGCTCCTTAATGTTCATAATTTACGATTTCTGCGTATGAGTTACGCACCATTTTGATCCTCCCTGGTCATAACCTCAGTAGGGATAAAGGTCGGGTTACAGGTACAGAAAAAGTTATTTCTTTTAGAGGGTCGGAATGTCCGGACTAGGCAGTAGTCCTGAGGAAATTCTTAGGCGCGGACTCAGTCTTGTTGATCAACAACTTAGTCGCTCGAAGAGTGAGCCAGTTGGGGTTCTCACTGAAACTGAGGTCGTTTCACTAAACAAAGCTACATTTGCAGATGTTGCCGAGCACATGCGACTGTTCGGCATGAAAAGTGTCAAGCTTGTTGGGCTCGGAGATCTCAATGAGATTCAGTTAAATTCCCGAGAGAATCGCTTCTATCTCGGTAATAGCCTGATCTGTGAGGTTGAATGCGCGGGGACAACTCTTGAATATTACATCTTCCGCAATGAAGTTTCGAAGAAGATTTATGAAGAGTTTATTCTTCAAACGAAGCGATTGATAAAGCGACGAGAGAGAACTCGTAAACCCTTCGAGTTAGATCTCGTAAAGATAGCTGAATATATCGCGGGTGAGCGTGAGAGAATTGAGTCTGAATCTCTTAAGAAGGTGGACCAGTTTTTAGATGATGCTGTTGGCGAGATCGTTGGGTATGTAAGGACAATTTCTGAGCCTGGACATCATCGGGAGCTGGTCGTACCGATGGAAGAGGAGGCGGTAGCAGTGCGGAAAGCTATCCGAGCTGGTGCTCCAGTTCTTTATGACTCTGAGCTCCGTAAGCTTGTCGAAAGAACAAAGCACAGCACCAAAGAGGATCACCTCTTAGGTACTCAGCTGATCTGCTCTAAGGTAACAGAGAAGGGGGAACGGCTTGGGCAGGGGAGGCAGTACTTCATCTTTGGCCAACGAGTGTCTTCACGCGATTATGATAGGTTCCTTCACCGAATGCGGGCACTTGTGAAAATGAAACGGGTGAAGACTACGGATCAGACCGTCAAAAAGCAGGAAGTAGTAATCGCTGAAGCGGTACAGAATAACGTCCCTATATTCGGATTTCAGACCGGGGAATAGCTAAGCTCCATCGACAGAAAATGTTGTAAATTTCTCGCCATTTGAATGGGGTGTGCTCTCCAGGTTCTATGAGTTATAATGGCTGAGGATAGATGGAGAACTCTCTATGAGTTGTGGATCGTCACGTGCTCTTTCATTATTTGCGCCGCTTGTTGCTTTCGGAGTGGCTATTTTCATGGTTCTTGGACTAGTTGCTCCAGGCCTCGTATTCGCGAAAGAACCGCCGCAACGGGGCTTGCTTGGTTCGGCTGGTTCGGTGAATTACGCCAATCTCTCCATTCCTCAACCTTTTGAGGGGAGCCTTAGTGGCGGGGTGAGCATCAGCAATGCCGAGTGCTCATGGCAGGTCTCGAACACCTCGAAGGACGATACCATTCGGGCAAGTGTTGAAGCGCGGGCGTTTAATAAGGAGGGACGTCCGGGGCGAAGCACCAATCGCTCGCTTAATCTCGCGCCGGGACAGAGTGAGAGTGGATCCTTCAATATGGGAAGTACTACCCGAGATGGTTGTACTCTTTGGGTAACGAGATGGCGAGTCACAAAGTCGACAAAGAAAGAGGAAGAGAAGGACGGAAAGGAAGGTGAGGATATGGGAAGGATTCTCCCTCCGAGTCAAACAAAGTCTGCAGATTCCTCTGCTCCTGTAGAACTAGGAGCTACGCCGAGACGACGTCGCGAAATTGAAGCATCGAAGGAAACTTCTGATGAAGCGGGGACTTCGGGCCCTGAATGGCAAGTTCCAGATCGCACTGACGAGTGGGGTGCAGGAATGCCACCGGGATAGCTGAAGGTTTCAACTAATTTTTTCGTTCGAGTAATGCCATGGAAATTTCAGATATTTTAAAGAGCCTTGGGCTCGCCTCGCGAGTTTCGGGAACTTATGGAGTTCAGGAATACGAGAGTTCTGGGAAGACACTATCGAGTTATTCACCAATTGATGGAGGCCTCATAGGTGAGGTCTTCACTACAGATGAAGCTGCCTACGAGCGGGTGATTGCTGATTGTGAAGAAACCTTCCACAGATGGCGGCGGGTTCCAGCTCCACAGCGGGGTGAAATCGTCCGTCAGATGGGCATGGCGCTTCGCGAGCACAAGGATGCTCTTGGTGCGTTGATTACTGTGGAGATGGGAAAGATCCTCTCAGAGGGAAAGGGCGAGGTTCAAGAGGCGATTGATATTGCTGATTTTGCAGTCGGTCTTTCACGACAGCTGTACGGCTTGACCATGCACTCTGAGCGGCCGGCGCATCGGATGTATGAGCAGTGGCATCCGCTAGGAACCGTTGGGGTTATCTCCGCTTTTAATTTTCCTATGGCCGTTTGGGCTTGGAATGCGATGATCGCAGCAGTGTGTGGCGATGTCGTACTCTGGAAGCCTTCGGAGGTTACCCCAGTTTCAGCTGTGGCCATTAACTCTATTTGTCAGAGGGTGGCAGCCGCACATGGATTTCCCGCGCTGTTTTCACTCGTCGTTGGTGATGGTCCTGAGCTTGGGAAAAAGATGGCGGCTGACCACCGAATTCCGCTCATCTCGGCGACTGGATCTTGTCGCATGGGATATTCTGTCGCTGAAACTGTAGGAAGGCGACTCGGAAGGTCAATTCTGGAACTGGGAGGGAATAATGCCATCATCGTCCTTGATGATGCCGATATGTCATTGGTGCTCCCATCTGTGCTCTTCGGTGCTGTCGGGACTGCGGGGCAGCGTTGCACTTCGACACGACGATTGCTTGTCACCCCTGGAATTTACGATGTTGTTAAAGAGAAACTGACTGCTGCCTACTCGCAGGTGAGAATTGGGAATCCGCTTCATGAATCAACCCTGATGGGACCTTTGGTGCATCAACCAGCGGTAGAGCAGTATCAGGCCGCTGTCCGGGTTGTCCCAGAGCAGGGAGGGAAGGTTCTTGCCGGAGGTGATCTCGTAGCTGGAATGTCATCACCACTTTATGTGCAGCCAACATTGGTGGAGATCTCTCATGATGCACCAATAGTACGGCAAGAAACGTTTGCACCTATTCTTTACCTCATTAAAGTTGCAGATCTTGACGAAGCGCTTCGCCTTCACAATGACGTTCCCCAGGGATTGAGTTCCGCTATTTTTACAAAGTCAGTCCAATCTGCTGAGCGCTTTCTTTCTCCTGCTGGGAGTGATTGCGGAATAGCGAATGTCAATATCGGAACCTCAGGAGCGGAGATCGGAGGGGCCTTTGGTGGAGAGAAGGAGACCGGCGGAGGTCGAGAATCGGGGAGTGATTCCTGGAAGCAGTATATGAGGCGTCAGACCTGTACCATCAATTATTCCAGTGAACTTCCTTTAGCTCAGGGGGTGAAATTTGAGCTCTGAGTTGCTATAAATTGTGTCGTATTGAAAAACGGAGCGACCCTAATGTTTCGAAGAAAAGCGATTGTCCTATCACTATTACTCCTGTCTTTGCTGTCATTGAGTCTTGTTGGCTGCAAAAAGATCTCCTATGACCTGACAAAAACCAATGCTCCACAAGATAATCCAAACTATACGGTGGAGTTCGACCCGAATCGCTCCCCTGCAGAGGGTGGTGTGAGGAAAGCCCAGTAGTCGTCTTTTTTCTCCAGAGATTTTGTTTCTGTTTGCGTCGCGGTATAGTGCGGTCGCTAAAAATACTGCCACCATCGTGGCATTATTTTTGAGGATTGCTATAGTTGCCCAGGATTCGAGTTCCTCGGTACTAGAGTTGATGGGCATCGGTGTAAACAGCGCCAGATTTTTTTTGACCTAAGGGGCCAGATTTTTTTTGACCTAAGGGTCGGTAAATTGAAGTAAGGAAGAATATGACTTTTTCACTCTTTCAAGAAGTTCAGAAGCGAGGACATGAGCAAGTTGTTCTTTTTCATTACCCAGAAGTTGGGCTGAAAGCATTTGTTGCCATTCATAATACCGTGCTCGGCCCTGCGCTTGGTGGTTGCCGCTTAAGAGAATATGAAAACGAGAACGAAGCCATCGATGATGTTCTGAGACTCGCGGAAGGGATGACCTATAAAAGTGCGCTTGCAAATATGCCGCTTGGAGGAGGAAAGGCCTGCATCCTTATTGATCCGCATTTCTCCGAAAAGAGGAAAGAGCTGTTCAATCAGTTTGGAAAGTGCGTGCAGTCCCTCAGTGGCCGATACGTTACGGCAGAGGATATGGGAACTACGGAGCAGGATATTGAGTGGATAAAGGAGTTCACCCAACACGCTACTGGGATTTCACGAGCAAAGGGTGGAGCTGGGGATCCATCTCCGTGGACTGCGAAGGGAGTTGTGAAGTCAATCCTTGCTGGTGCTGAGTATCGATTTGGTTCGAAGTCTCTCGAAGGGAAGAAGATCGCA
>JAGRAT010000288.1 GCA_020434495.1 Bdellovibrionales bacterium
ATTGGGATGAAACCAGTACTCTTCTTTATTGCCCTATCCATCCTTTCAGTAATGGCCCCCCTACTCTATGGTGCCCTGTTTGAAAGCTCCTTTCTCGCTGCCACCCCGGGAAAGATCGTAATGGGCCTAAAGGTTTCAACAACGGACGGCCAGCGACTCCTCCTCTCCGATGCTTTTGCGAGAAATTTCTTTAAGAATCTCATGCCGATCGCTAGCGTGGTCATTACAGCAATCGTCACTCCTCTATCAATGAGCTCGCCCTTACTCGGCGGAATTGTCAGCATGGTGAGTCTTATCGGATTCCTCATCCTCCTCCTCTACGCACTGATCGATCCGCTCATGGCACTCTTCACCGCGAAGAAGCAAGCCCTGCACGATAAATGGTCAGTTACGGTGGTGAAAAAGGTACCGGATGTGAACCATTGGCTTCGTATACCTGTCTCGCTAGTTCTCGCGATAGTAATATTTGTACTTCAAGGATTTACGGCAGTACTGATGCCGATGTCCCAATTTCAGCAGCTAGGAGAAAAGCTGGCTAAACTTGAGATGGAGCAAGATATCAGTTTTGAGGACGATGACGAAGAATTGCCTCCGAGTCCAACAAACAACGAATCTCAGACTCTATCGGTAAGTGAGAGAATCGCGACCGAACTCGCCAAGGCGAGAGAAAAAGCAAGAAAACTCACGGAGCAGGAGTCAGAAGCTCGATCGGAGAAGGAAGCCACCGAAAGCTCGTCTCCGACTCCAGAACAGGAAAACAATATTCCGAAAGATTTCACCCCGAACGTTGATGGCGCCGAAGTGCTCTCCCGCAACAAACAACGAGCTCTCGGCATTCCAAAGGAGATCATTCCGACAAGTAATAGTTTTTCTGGGGCGGTAAAAGTCGGAAAGAAGCTGTTTCAAATAAAAGATGTCGTGGGCACGATCTCTTCCAATAAGCGAGTAATCGTTATCAACCTCTACGATGAACCTCAATCGGATTCACGCAAGAGCGCGCTCTCTCAATCGGCAAAAGCTGCTAGCGAGGACAGCAATGCCGTCATCCGCTTTAAGTTAGTCTTCTCAAAATTTGGAAATAGCTGTGAAGCAGGGCAACTTTTGAAGTACTTCGTCGAAGTAAACACAAAGAAGGCCGGCATTCGTCACAACGAATCTTTCTTTTCCTTTGATCGCGGAGGCAATCAGATTATCGCTACTGAATTCGTCACCTTCAAATGTTTTCGCAAAAGTAGTGGGTTCGTACAGGGAGAACTCCGAGGGAGTGCTGCTTTTCTTATTGGTGGAGTACGTATTCCTATTCAGTGGAACACCGAAATGGTTGTAACATTTCCATAGAAATCACGAGTAACAATCATGCAGACCAAGATAGTAATAGTTGATGATGACGAGGCCTTCCGAAAGCTCCTAAAGATTCGATTACAGTCCATCCTTGGCTCCCCACCAGAATTCACCGAATACGCCTGCCTCAATGATGCGCGTGCTGCTCGTGGGGAACTGCTCCGCTGTCCGCCAGATCTCGTCATGCTTGATCAACACCTGCCAGATGGGAAAGGAATCGAGCTTCTAGAGGAAGGGCTCTTTGAGAACCTCTTGGTTTTGGCGGTAAGTTCAGACCCGTCACCGGAGATGCCAGGAAGAACAGTTTCCGCAGGAGCAGCCTACTTCCTCGGGAAGGATCACGTCCGTTCCCCACTGTTTCAGCACCTCGTACTCGGCGTAATCGAACGAAACAAAATCCAGCAGGAGTTGGTGAAGTCTGAAGTAGACAGAAAAGTCATGGGGGTCATTCGAACTCACATCGGCACACTTCGGCATGAGATAAACAATCCACTAGGGGCAGTAATCGGGGCAGCATACCTCCTTCGAAACGCCGAATCGGCGACGGAGGACCAAGTGCAAGCGGCGGAACTCGTGGAAAAGAGCGGCAAACGGATAAAGCATGTGCTCGATCAAATCTGCCTCGCCTTGGAACAAAATGTACCCCTCGAAGAGGTCACAAAGGCCAACCAAACGGTCTACCACATCCCAGGTGATGAGCCATGGATAGGCGAAGAAGACTCCTGATAAAAATCAGGAACGCCTCTACTTCTTAAAAGCACCTCTAATGCTTCTAGCGTTCTAATTGGTGTAAGGCATTAGCCCAAGGCTCTGAGCACGTTTAACCGCCTTAGCAACTTTTCGCTGATTGTATGCAGTAAGACCAGTCATTCGACGAGAAAGAATTTTTCCTCGATCACTCACGAACTTCGAAAGTAAGGAGATATCTCGATAATCAACTGACTTCGTCGGGTCTTCTAAAAACGGATCAAGTTTCTTCTTACGGCGAAATAGCTGCATTCGCTGGATCGGCGGGAGATACTCTCGTTGCTTGCGCTCACCAGGACCACCGGCAGCATCATCTCGAGGAGACGAACCGCCACCACCTTTACCACGATCCTCACAGACCCGGATGGCTCTACCATTAATCTCTCGCTCATTGAGAACTTCAATAGCTTTCTTCGCAATCTCTTCCGAGGACATCTCGACAAAAGCAAATCCCTTCGACCGACCACTTTCTCGATCAACAGCCAAAGTAAGGCTTGTCGGCTTCTCTATTTCACCAAAAACTTCGAGTAGAGTTTCCTCAGTTACTTCAAAATCAAGATTGCTTACGAATAGTTTCTTTTTCATATTTCTCTTTCGAAAATTAAGACCACGTAAACTACGGAACACAGTAAAGAAAGTCAAACTTACCGGCAAAAATCCTCGTATTTAAACGCATCTTCCTTCTCACCACAGAGTCACTTTTAGCGTTCTACTTCAACGAACAAATGCTGCGAAAATAAAACATCGGAAGATATTTTCAGAATTTATCGGTCAAAAATGAATCGCGAACATCTTTTTCGCTTCGAAAACTCGATTTTCTATTGACCGTGCAAAATCAGCGGTTTAATAGGTTTAGGTATATTAAACTAACGGTGTATTTCTTCAGTTATTACAACACCTTTCACGTAACACACTAGAAAAGCGTTATTTTTTGTAGATGCGGTAGTTATTTTGGTAAAGGAATGGGCATATGAGTAATTCCAATGCATTAAATCGGTTCTTCTCCGACTCAGATGAGGAAGAAGGAGAAAACCAGTCCCCGGTAAAACCAGAGAGGAACCTGCTCGCAGCGGTACTCGCCAGAGCAATATGTGATGCATTTGGAACAGCCCACTGCGAAAGACACGTCGTGCGAAGTGCTCGTCAGTGGCTTTTTGGCAAGTTGACCCCGAAGGAGCCGTTCAGCTTTGCTTGGGTGGCATTACACCTTGACCTTGACCCTGTATCTCTTCAGCACACTTTGCGTACATACGAAGACTGTCCTGATGAGATCCAGGAACGGTTAACCCTACTGCGTTAGTATAGCCGCTATATTTTAGTTTGCGCCCTCCTAGCCTCTCCTCTCTCTTCATCAGCATGAAGGAGGTGGCTTATAGCTATACACACTGGCACGGCATACATCCTGCCGTGCCATACACTCTGACTGAATGACCGAGGTCGCAGCTACTGCGAAGCGATTTTTAAGGCGACTTAACCGTCAACCGCTCGTGGTGAATATTTTCTGCTCCTCAATGATAGGGATAGCCGCAGCAGGAACATATTTTTTCCACTCTGGATTGTTTTCACGAATGAGCTTCCTCACAAACGACGAATGGAGCTGCGCAAGCTCTGGGCTGTATTTATCAATGGAGGTGATGAGCCGAGAGTCCCAAAGATAAAAGAACAACCCTTGGTATTTCCGCTGAACCTGAATGTTCTCAACCGTTACAAACTTCATCCCCTGAGACGGCACAACATCAGCCCCCTCATGCTCAGAGAGAGATTTCGCAAACAGCTCGTTTGCCATCGGATACACATAAAGCTTGACCTGCTCACGAAACAACCTGCCGAAGCCCTCAAGAATCCCTCCGTGAAGGTGGACATAATACTGCTCATCGAAAAGATAGTAGAGATTATTTGCCCCAAGAAGAATCGCTATCGGCAGCCCGGTGTAACGCCGGAGGTAGCTGCTCAACCGATAATACTCCTGATAATCAGTAATGAGCACGTTGTGCCCGAGCGCAAGCAAGGTATCTACGAGAGCAAGCAGTGTTTCTCGCCCAAAGAGATTATGAGAAAGAAGATTCCGAATCGTCATCTCGATAATCACCAGCGGCTTTTCCCCTCCGAGATTCGCCTCTTCAACGAATTGCGCCGTCCCCGCGTCAAGCATGTCGACATTCGCAAGAGTGATCGGCCGAAAACTTCCGCGAAGCAATACTACCGGACGTTTGTGCAGCTCCTCCGACGGAAGCTTCACAGTCCCATCAGGGCCAAACATCGTCGCATTTGAAAAATTCTTCTCAAGAAGTGCGAGGTTAAGTGACCGTTGATCGACCTGCTCGAAAGCCGGTCCGGAAAAGTTTGTGACCTCGACTTCGATACGATCCGTCCCAATATTATCGGCGAGTGAGGCGATAAGTCGCTCAGGATCCTCGTGGTAGTGAAACGCCCCATATATGAGATTCACACCGAAGATTCCAAGCGCCTCCTGTTGTAGGACATTCGCCGTATCCAACATACGCACATGGAGCACGATCTCATTTGGTTCTCCCTGCGGAGTAACCTGAAAACGTATTCCCATCCATCCGTGACACTCATTCGTTCCTTGGAAGTTCCGTGCGGCAACGGTGTCGGCA